>NZ_RXPT01000006.1:0-278490 GCF_003965585.1 Enterobacter sp. WCHEn045836 | reverse complement strand
CTGTTTGTGAAGTGATTCACATCCGCCGTGTCGATGGAGGCGCATTATAGGCAGCCGCCGGGGAATGACAAGCGGAAATATGCATTTTCATTTCAACCGCTCATCTTTTCGCCAAAACGTCTATTTTTGGTGCTTTTTAATCGTTTCAGGCAGCTCGGCCAGACTATTAATCACCCAATCCGCTGCAGTCTCTGCTTCAGGCGTCACGGGCTTGCCGGTGCGAACTAATACTTTGGTACCCACACCCGCCGCGGTTGCCGCCTGCATATCTTCCAGTTTGTCGCCCACCATATAAGAAGCGGCCATATCAATATGCAGAAATTCCTGCGCCGAGATAAACATTCCCGGATGCGGCTTACGGCAATCACAGGTCTGGCGATACTCTTCTACGGTTCCCTGCGGGTGATGCGGACAATAGTAGATGCCATCAAGATCAACACCGCGGTCAGCAAGTGACCAGTCCATCCATTCCGTCAGCGTTTCGAATTGCGCTTCGGTGAATTTGCCACGTGCAATGCCAGACTGGTTGGTGACAACCACCAGCGCATAGCCCATCTCTTTCAGCTGGCGCATGGCATCGATTACGCCTTCGATAAACTCGAACTCATCAATCTCATGGACATAACCGTGATCGACATTAATGGTGCCATCACGATCGAGAAAAATTGCGGGTACTGATTTTGCCACCGGTTTGCTCCTGAAAAAGGCATGTTCAGCTAGTATCTCATGAATCGCAGCGCAATAAAGTGCTCATCGCACAGAGTTGGATTGATTTAGACGTCTGGATGCCTTAACATCCGTTTTGTTTACGGTCATCACCCGTATCTGGCAGAAGAAAATGCCACGGCTAACTTACATACGATAAAAATAATCTAATGATTAAACTTTCCAATATCACCAAAGTGTTCCAGCAGGGGAACCGAACCATTCAGGCGCTGAACAATGTCAGCCTGCATGTTCCTGCTGGTCAGATTTATGGCGTCATTGGCGCATCGGGTGCAGGTAAAAGTACACTGATCCGTTGTGTTAACCTGCTTGAGCGCCCAACCCAGGGCAGCGTAGAAGTTGGCGGACAAGAACTGACCGCGCTCTCAGAAAAAGAACTGACTAAAGCGCGTCGCCAGATCGGCATGATCTTCCAGCACTTTAACTTACTGGCCTCACGCACGGTGTTCGGCAACGTTGCCTTACCGCTGGAGCTCGACAACACGCCTAAAGACGAGGTTAAGCGTCGCGTAACCGAACTGCTGGATCTCGTTGGTCTGGGTGATAAACATGATAGCTATCCGGCCAATCTCTCCGGCGGACAAAAGCAGCGTGTGGCCATTGCCCGTGCGCTGGCAAGCAACCCCAAAGTGCTGCTGTGCGATGAGGCCACCAGCGCGTTAGACCCGGCCACCACACGTTCTATTCTGGAACTGCTGAAAGACATTAACCGTCGTCTCGGCCTGACGATCCTCCTTATTACGCATGAGATGGATGTCGTAAAACGCATCTGTGACTGTGTTGCCGTGATCAGCAACGGTGAACTGATAGAGCAGGACACGGTAAGTGAAGTGTTCTCGCATCCGAAGACCCCACTGGCGCAGCAATTTATTCAGTCCACACTGCATCTGGACATTCCGGAAGATTATCTGGAGCGATTGAAAACAGAACCTACGGCAGACAGCGTTCCGATGCTGCGTATGGAGTTCACCGGTCAGTCCGTCGATGCGCCGCTGCTTTCCGAAACCGCGCGCCGCTTCAATGTGAACAACAATATCATCAGCGCGCAGATGGATTACGCCGGCGGCGTGAAGTTCGGCATCATGCTGACGGAAATGCACGGCACCCAAGAAGAAACCCAGGCGGCAATTGCCTGGCTGCAAGAACATCACGTAAAAATAGAGGTACTGGGTTATGTCTGAGCCGATGATGTGGCTGCTGGTTCGCGGCGTTTGGGAAACGCTGGCAATGACCTTTGTATCCGGTTTCTTTGGTTTTGTGATTGGCCTGCCGGTCGGCGTACTGCTGTATGTAACACGTCCGGGTCAAATCATTGAGAACGCGAAGCTGTACCGCACGCTCTCTGCGCTGGTGAATATCTTCCGTTCTATCCCATTCATTATTCTGCTGGTATGGATGATTCCATTCACCCGCGTGATTGTCGGTACCTCTATCGGTCTGCAGGCAGCCATCGTTCCACTGACGGTCGGCGCTGCGCCATTTATCGCGCGTATGGTTGAAAACGCCCTGCTGGAAATTCCAACCGGGTTGATCGAAGCCTCCCGTGCGATGGGTGCCACGCCGATGCAGATCGTACGCAAGGTTCTGCTGCCGGAAGCACTGCCAGGCCTGGTTAACGCGGCGACCATTACGCTTATCACCCTGGTGGGTTATTCCGCAATGGGCGGTGCGGTTGGCGCTGGCGGTTTAGGTCAAATTGGTTACCAATACGGCTATATTGGATATAACGCGACCGTAATGAATACCGTTCTGATATTGCTGGTAGTACTGGTTTATCTTATCCAGTTCTCTGGCGATCGCATCGTCCGGGCTGTTACGCACAAATAACGTTACACACAACACAAACTCGACGAGTTAAGGATAAAAACATGGCGTTTAAATTAAAGACCTTCGCAGCAGCAGGCGCGCTGATCGGCTCTCTGGCACTGGTGGGTTGTGGTCAGGACGAAAAAGATCCAAACCACATTAAAGTGGGCGTTATCGTGGGTGCGGAACAGCAGGTTGCTGAAACCGCTCAGAAAGTGGCAAAAGAGAAGTATGGCCTCGACGTTGAACTGGTCACCTTCAACGATTACGTACTGCCGAACGAAGCGCTGAGCAAAGGCGATATCGACGCCAACGCCTTCCAGCACAAACCGTATCTGGATCAGCAGATCAAGGATCGCGGTTACAAACTGGTTGCTGTGGGTAACACCTTCGTTTACCCAATCGCGGGCTACTCCAAAAAAATTAAATCGCTGGACGAACTGCAGCCTGGCTCTCAGGTAGCGGTGCCAAACGATCCAACCAACCTGGGCCGTTCCCTGCTGCTGCTGCAGAAAGTGGGCCTGATCAAACTGAAAGACGGTGTTGGCCTGCTGCCGACCGTTCTCGACGTGACCGAGAACCCGAAAAATCTGAAAATTGTTGAGCTGGAAGCGCCACAGCTGCCGCGCTCTCTGGACGATGCGCAGATTGCACTCGCGGTGATCAACACCACCTACGCCAGCCAGATTGGCCTGACCCCGGCAAAAGACGGTATCTTTGTTGAAGACAAAGATTCCCCGTACGTTAACCTGATCGTGACTCGCGAAGACAACAAAGACGCGGAAAACGTGAAGAAATTCGTTCAGGCTTATCAGTCTGACGAAGTTTACCAGGAAGCCAACAAAGTGTTTAACGGTGGCGCGGTTAAAGGCTGGTAATCTCACCTCAGTGTAATATCATCAAGACGGGCTTCTGCCCGTCTTGTCATTTGTGCAGTCAACTGATTCAATATCTGACGTTTTGATTATCCATTGAGGAATTATTATGCGTGCTTTACCGATCTGTCTTTTAGCACTGATGCTGAGCGGCTGTTCTATGCTAAGCAGATCTCCAGTTGAACCCGTTCAAAGCACTGCAACCCCGCCAAAAGCAGAGCCCGTAAAACCTAAAGCGCCTCGCCCTGCGCCGGTACGTATCATTACCAAAGCCGACGAACTTGTGGGCAAGCCTTTCCGTGAACTGGGTGAGGTGAGCGGTGAATCCTGTCAGGCAACCAACCAGGACTCCCCACCCAACATTCCAACAGCCCGTAAGCGTATGCAGATCAACGCGGCCAAAATGAAAGCCAACGCGGTACTGCTGCACAGCTGTGAAGTCACCAGCGGTACACCAGGTTGCTATCGTCAGGCGGTATGTATTGGTTCGGCGCTGACCATTTCGGCGAAATGAGTGCATTTCAGTTCGAACAGATAGGCGTTATCCGCTCTCCTTACAAAGAGAAGTTTGCCGTGCCACGCCAGCCAGGTCTGGTCACCAGCGGTGGCGGTGAACTTCACTTGGTTGCCCCCTATAATCAGGCCGATGCGGTACGCGGGCTCGAGGCGTTCAGCCACTTATGGGTTGTGTTTGTGTTTCACCAGACAATGGACGGTGGCTGGCGTCCCACGGTGCGCCCTCCTCGTCTTGGCGGAAATGCCAGGATGGGGGTATTCGCAACCCGTTCTACCTTTCGTCCAAACCCGATCGGCATGTCGCTGGTTGAGCTGAAGGGCATACGCTGTCAGAAAGATCAGGTGATACTGGAGTTAGGCAGCCTTGATCTGGTTGATGGCACGCCGGTTATCGACATCAAACCCTATCTGCCTTTTGCCGAAGCTTTACCGGATGCCAGGGCCAGCTATGCCCAACAAGCACCGCAGGCGGACATGCCGGTTCACTTCACGCCAGCGCTACTGACGCAACTTGGCCAACTGGAAAAGCGCTATCCCCGTTTGCGGGACTTTATCGTAGAAGTACTGGCACAGGACCCGCGTCCAGCCTACCGTAAAGAAGAGGAAGCCGGGAAAACCTACGCCGTCTGGCTGCTGGATTTTAATGTCCGCTGGCGCGTGACGGAGACCGGTTTTGAAGTGTTTGCCCTGGAACCCAGGTAATTTTCTTTTCCTCTCTTTTGGCATCTTTGCCACACTGGTAAACTAAACCACTTTTTTTGTGTCAGGCTGGTGTTTCAGCCTGTTCCAATCGTCGAAATGGAACCGTAACAACATGCGTACTAGCCAATATCTGCTCTCCACTCTGAAGGAGACACCTGCCGACGCCGAAGTCATAAGCCATCAGCTGATGCTGCGCGCCGGGATGATCCGCAAGCTGGCCTCCGGGTTGTACACCTGGCTGCCGACCGGCGTGCGCGTCCTGAAAAAAGTCGAAAACATCGTGCGTGAAGAGATGAACAACGCCGGTGCTATCGAGGTGTCCATGCCCGTGGTTCAGCCCGCTGACCTGTGGCAAGAGAGCGGCCGTTGGGAGCAATATGGCCCGGAACTGCTGCGCTTCGTTGACCGTGGCGAGCGTCCGTTCGTCCTCGGCCCGACGCATGAAGAAGTGATTACCGATCTGATTCGTAATGAGCTGAGCTCTTACAAACAGCTGCCGTTGAACTTCTTCCAGATCCAGACCAAGTTCCGTGACGAAGTTCGCCCACGTTTCGGCGTTATGCGTTCTCGCGAATTCCTGATGAAAGATGCCTACTCTTTCCATACGTCTCAGGAATCTCTGCAAGAGACCTACGACAAAATGTACGAGGCTTACAGCAAAATCTTCTCCCGCATGGGTCTGGATTTCCGTGCTGTACAGGCCGATACCGGCTCTATCGGTGGTAGCGCGTCCCATGAATTCCAGGTTCTGGCGCAGAGCGGTGAAGACGATGTGATCTTCTCTGATTCCTCTGACTACGCAGCGAACATTGAATTTGCTGAAGCACTGGCACCAAAAGAACCGCGTGCTGCGGCAACCCAGGAAATGACGCTGGTTGACACGCCGAACGCAAAAACCATTGCCGAGCTGGTTGAGCAGTTTGCTCTGCCAGTCGAAAAAACCGTTAAAACGCTGCTGGTGAAATCCACAGAAGGTAGTGCATACCCGCTGGTTGCCCTGCTGGTTCGCGGTGACCACGAGCTGAACGAAGTGAAAGCAGAGAAGCTGCCACAGGTTGCCAGCCCACTGACCTTTGCAACGGAAGCGGAAATCCGCGCCGTCGTAAACGCAGGCCCAGGTTCACTGGGTCCGGTGAATATGCCAGTGCCTGTTGTGATTGACCGCACGGTCGCTGCGATGAGCGACTTCGCCGCCGGCGCTAACATTGATGGCAAACACTACTTCGGCATCAACTGGGATCGCGATGTGGCAACGCCAGAAGTGGCGGATATCCGCAACGTCGTCGCCGGTGATCCAAGCCCGGATGGTCAGGGTACCCTGATGATTAAACGCGGCATCGAAGTGGGCCACATCTTCCAGCTGGGTGATAAATATTCCCGTGCGCTGAACGCTGCCGTTCAGGGTGAAGATGGCCGTAACCAGATCCTGACCATGGGTTGCTACGGTATCGGGGTAACGCGCGTGGTGGCTGCGGCGATTGAGCAGAACTACGACGAGCGTGGCATTGTCTGGCCGGATAACATCGCGCCGTTCCAGGTGGCGATCCTGCCAATGAACATGCACAAATCTTACCGTGTGCAGGAGCTGGCTGAGAAACTGTACGCAGAGCTGCGCGCGCAGGGTATCGAAGTGCTGATGGACGACCGTAAAGAGCGTCCGGGCGTGATGTTTGCTGATATGGAACTGATTGGTATTCCTCACACCATCGTTATCGGTGACCGTAACCTCGACAGCGACGAGATTGAATATAAATACCGTCGTAGCGGCGAAAAACAGATGATCAAGACCGGTGATATCCTTGATTACCTGGTGAAAGCCATCAAAGGTTAAATAAGAAAAACCCCGCCTAAGCGGGGTTTTTTCATGGCGCAAAGCCAGCGTTATTTGCTATTACAGTCTTTACCTGCCGCGAACTTCGCGTCTTTATCTGCCACCAGGGTTTTCACCAACTCGCCGCTATCCGGGTTTGGCTCCAGCGTAAAGTGACCGTCCACCGTCAGTAATACCGGCTTGCTGTCATTGCCGCGCGCGACTGCATAATCCCGCTCCAGTTGAGCGTTATTCGCCACGCTCACCTTCTTACCTGTTGAGCAGTCTGTAAAGATGGCTGCATCAGCCATATAGAAATACATGCCCCGCATCGGCATCGGCGTGGCCGGCAGAGCCGCTTTCACCGGTGCCAGCGTATAGTTGAGCTGGGATTCAATCGGGTTGCCTTCACGGTCGAGCATCTCCATCCCCTCGCCCTTGGCGCGGAAATACGTTTTCTCACCGCTCGTATCTGTCAACACCAGCTTCTCGGCCGTGCGTGCCCATGTCCCGTAAGTCGCAAAAGAGGAGGGCTCTTTCGCGCCCTGATAACGCTGATTCATGACCCACGTACCGTCTTTTTGCAGGAACAGTGATGTCTCAATGCCTTCACAGTCGGCACAAGGCAGTACACCGCGCCAGCTCTGCTGCATTGGTTTTAATTCTTCATTCTGCGTTGGCTGCAGGACCTGCGTTTCCGAACGGTTGTTACACCCGAAAAGCGCAAAGAGCGTACTCACTGCCAGCGCTGACCATAATGTTTTTTTCACAATGAATTCCTTATGAAAATAGTGTTCCTTTTCGTCAATCCATAGGGCGACGAACTTTACCGCGTAGTGCTTTCACTGTGGATTTTTGGGCCTTCGACGACAACCGACGCTCTTTCGATGCGCGGGTTGGTCGCGTTGCCCGACGGCTTTTTTGCACCGCAGTTAATTCTTTTATCACCGCCACCAGCCTGGCAATCGCGGCTTCCCGGTTTAACTCCTGGCTACGGTACTCCTGCGCCTTGATCACAATGACACCGTCACTGGTGATCAGGTGATGGCTGGCGGCGAGCAGACTTTCCTTATAATACTCTGGCAGGCTTGAGGCCCGAATGTCAAAGCGCAAATGGATAGCCGTTGAAGCCTTGTTAACATGCTGCCCTCCGGCTCCCTGAGCGCGGATGGCAGTGATCTCCAGCTCATTGTCGGGAATGCTGACGTTGCGGGGCAACACAATCATGACGCAGGCTGCCACGCCGTCAAATGAATTTCCAGATTATTCTGAGAGTCAGAAAGCCAGATCGCGCCATCCTGAATCGTCGCCTGCAGCACCATCGTCCGGCTGGCGAACTCGCTCAGGTGCGCCAGTTGTTCATCATCCAGATACCAGACCGTGAGGTTTTTAAATTGTCCGCACTTGCTCTTGTTTTGCTGCCACCAGATTTCCGCAGCGCGTTGGTTATACGCGAATAGCGCCACTTCCGCAGACTGGGTACACGCCTTTTTAAGGCGACGTTCATCCGGCAGGCCGAGTTCAATCCATAAATCGATACCCAGATGATCGTTGCGCAGCCAGGCTTCTGGCTCGTCTTCTGCACTTAAGCCACGGGTAAACTGCAGACGCTCGTCGGCATATTTAATCCATGCCAGCAGGCGCAGCATCATGCGCTCCTGGGTTTCAGAGGGGTGACGCGCCAGCGTCAGTGACGCATCCAGAAACTGGTTGCGGTCAAGGTCAGCCACATTGACCACCGCTTTATAAATTGTCGCTTTCAGCGCCATGGGAGAACTCCTTTCGAATCAGGCGCACATTGTAGCGAAAACAGCGGCAAAAGGCTGTTACGCCGTGATGAATACGGCGCCATCAAGGCTCTGATATTGCTTAAATGAGTATGGTATAGTCACCTTGCTAAACCGAGTTTATCTTCGTAGGCTTAATGATATCTCACAGTAAGTCAGTGCGCTGGCGGGAGGGGATGTGAATAATTATTGTGAGCTAATTCGCAAACGGTATGCGGAAATCGCCAGCGGAGATCTGGGGTATGTCCCGGATGCGTTGGGCTGTGTATTGAAAGTGCTTAATGAAGTGGCCTCTGATGAGAGCCTTTCAGAATCGGTCAGGGAA
The DNA here is from genome assembly GCF_003965585.1 of Enterobacter sp. WCHEn045836. Taxonomy (NCBI): domain Bacteria; kingdom Pseudomonadati; phylum Pseudomonadota; class Gammaproteobacteria; order Enterobacterales; family Enterobacteriaceae; genus Enterobacter; species Enterobacter sp. WCHEn045836. The sequence goes on along the minus strand of NZ_RXPT01000006.1, from coordinate 269,943 downwards.
AAAGCAGCGTATGCTGCGGCGAATTTACTGGTGAGCGATTATGTCGATGAATGATACTTATCAACCCATCAATTGTGATGACTATGACAACCTCGAACTCGCCTGCCAGCATCATTTAATACTGACGCTGGAGTTAAAAGATGGCGAAGTGTTGAAGGCGAAAGCCAGCGACCTGGTTTCACGCAAGAATGTGGAATATCTGATAGTGGAAGATGCCGGTGCGACGCGTGAGCTACGCCTGGACAAAATTGCCAGCTTCAGCCACCCGCAAATCGGCACCGTCGTGGTGAGCGAATCCTGATGTCATTAACGGGCAGCCTGGCTGCCCGTTACGCTTTCCACTCCAGACTCACACCCGTATCTGCCCACCCCTCTTCTGTAATGAACACCCCTGCAGCCGCAATCAGCGTTTCACCGTAGAAAAGTAATGGGGTGGTATCTCGTAACCAGGGCGGCACATTGCACTCCTGCCAGATTTTTTTGAGCTTCCTTCCACCGTTACGTCCGACAATGTGCAGCATACCGCCGGCCTTAAAGCGCACGCTGACCGGTTCATCGGCTTTCGGTAAACGTACATGGCCGGGCGTCAGCAAAGACAGGCTTCCGATATCACAGGGCAATACCAGCGGCTCATCATGCGACGGCCAGTCGAGCACCACGTCCGTAAGCGAGGGGATCGATTTAACCCACCAGAGCTCTCCTTTAAAGCGCCTGACGTCAAAACCGTTCAGGTGCACACACGGCGTCGCATCCTCCCGCGCCAGGGCGACTTCGTCCCAGATACGTCCCAGCATGGCACGCGATGGCATTGTTGCATGGTGAGAGGCCAGCCAACGGCGCAGCAGTGCGGCCCGACGAACCGGACTCATCGCCTCCAGCGGCGCAATCGCCAGCGCCCCGTTTACGGAAATCACTTCAGCCAGTTGTTCTCTCAGCAGCTCATCCAGCAGGCTCTCCTGTTCGGCACACAGCATGGCGCTTCTTGCTGTTGCGTCAGCAAAATGCGGCCAGCGTTCGGTCAGTAGCGGTACAACGCGCAGACGCAGGAAGTTACGGTCGTAGCTATCGTCCTGGTTGCTTTCATCTTCGATCCAGCTCAGCTGGTATTCCCGCGCCCAGGCTTCCAGCGATGCGCGTGTCTCACCAAGCAACGGACGCAATAATTGCGTCCCGGCAAAATCAGAGCGTTCAGGCATGGCGGAGAGCCCCGCCGGGCCACTTCCCCGTTTTAGCGCCAGCAAAAAGGTTTCGCATTGATCGTCCAGGTGCTGTGCTGTGACCAGCGCTTCGCCTGGCTGTAATGCCGCGGCAAACGCAGCATAGCGCGCCTTACGCGCCTGGGCTTCAATCCCCAGCCCCTCGTTCCTGAGAATCACCCGTTCAATCACCAGCGGGATCCCCCAGGCCGAGCACACCGCTTCACAGTGCGACACCCAGGCATCGGCGTGCGGACTCAGCCCGTGATGGATATGCATCGCCCGGAGCTGAATATCAGGTTGTTGGTCGCGCCAGAGTTTGAGGCGATGAAGCAGCACAGTGGAATCCAGTCCACCGCTAAATCCCACCAGCAACTGGCGGTACGGTGAAACGGCTTGTGCAATAGCGGGTAGGGTCATAGAGAATTACACATAAAAAATGCCCGAACTGAGCGGGCATTATCACACAGGATGGCGCTTACTGCTGGTAAAGCTCCAGCGGAAGGCTGTCCGGATCGTTGAAAAAAGTAAACCGCTTACCGGTAAACGGATCGACACGAATCGCTTCGCACTTCACGCCATGCTCTTCCAGGTGTTTTACCGCACGATCAAGATTATCCACGCTAAAAGCCAGATGGCGCAGGCCGCAGGCTTCCGGACGGGATGGACGCGCAGGCGGAAAAGGAAAAGAAAACAGTTCAATCACATATTGTCCGTTTAACGCTAAATCGCCTTTCCAGGAGTCGCGCTCCACGCGATACGCTTCGCTTAACAGCGTAAAGCCCAGAATGTCGCAGTAGAAAGCCTTACTTTTCGCGTAATCGGTGGCAATGATCGCAATATGGTGAACCTGTTTTAAACCCAGCATAGCTTCTCCTTTTTATGATCCCTGAACGTTACAACCGAAAACCCGCACCTTGCAAGCGGCTACCTTTATTTTAGGACTCGCACCCAGTAAACCCCATGCTCATCACGTTTCGCACCGTGGATATCCGTCTCGAAGCCCGGATAGTGGCGCCCGACAGAGCAGAGCATCAGCAGGAAATCGAGCACCGCCCGACTCTCTTCGGTGATCATCTCCCCTGGCATCAACAGCGGAACGCCCGGCGGATAGGGCAGGATCATGTTGGCCGATACGCGTCCCACCAGATTTTCCAGCTCAACGGTTTCCACCTCCCCTTTCACCTGGCGCTGCCAGGCGTTGTGCGGGGTTAGTTTCATCTCAGGCAAGACGTCAAACGCCTGCAGCATCAGGCGCGGCAGATCGTGCTGGCGGATCAGCTTGTGGATCCCCTGAGCCAGATCCTGTATACGCATATTGCGATAAAAGTCAGGATCTTCGGCGTAGAGATCCGGCAGCATATTCTTCACCCGCAGGTTGAGATCGTACGCACGCTTAAACTCCATCAGACCGCGCAGCAGACCCATCGCGCGGGTTTTATCAATCCCAATGCTGAACAGGAACAGCAGGTTATACGGTCCGGTCTTCTCCACCACCACGCCGCGCTCATCAAGGAATTTCGCCACCAGCGCGGCGGGAATGCCTTCATCGCTCATGTTGCCCTGTTCATCCATGCCCGGCGTCAGGATCGTCACTTTTACCGGGTCGAGGAACATATGGTCGGTATCGGCATCACGGAAGCCGTGCCAGTCTTCACCCGGCGCGACCGGCCAGCATTCGGCCTCGTCAATCTCATCCGGCTGCCAGATATCAAAGAACCATCCGTCAGCTTCATCTTTTAACCGCTGCACTTCTTTGCGGAAATGCAGCGCGCGCTCAACAGAACGATTGATGAGACGCTTGCCCGGATTGCCGCGCAACATCGCCGCCGCTGTTTCAATAGAGGCCACCAGCGGATAACTTGGTGAGGTGGTGGTGTGCATCATAAAGGCTTCGTTAAACGTCTCTTCGTCGTATTCACCTTTGATATGAATAAGCGAGGCCTGGGAAAACGCAGCCAGCATTTTGTGCGTCGATTGCGTTTCGAAAAACACCTTGCCCGGCACGCGTTCACCGCTCATCCCGCTTTTTCCGGCATAGATGGGGTGGAAATTGGTATAGGGAACCCACGCGGAATCAAAATGGATCGAGGGGACATCCAGCGTCTGTTTGATCCAGTTGGTGTTGTACAGCAGCCCGTCATAGGTGGAGTTGGTGATCACCGCGTGGATCGGCCAGCTTGCCCCCGGGATCGCCGCGACCTTATTTTCGATGGCTGCGTGAGTGAATTCACGGCGCGGAATTCCCCCCAGGATCCCAAGCGCGTTACGCGTGGGCGACAGCCAGAGCGGCACGACATCGCTCATCATCAGCAGATGGGCCAGCGACTTATGGCAGTTCCGGTCAATGAGTAACGTACTCCCGGCCGGGGCGGCATACATGCCGACGATTTTGTTTGACGTCGAGGTGCCGTTGGTCACCATGTAACTCTGCTCGGCACCGAAGGTACGGGCGATGTACTCTTCGGCTTCCAGATGCGGGCCGGTATGATCCAGCAACGAACCAAGCTCGGTAACCGAAATCGATACGTCGGCTTTCAGCGTGTTGCCGCCAAAGAAATCATAGAACAGACAGCCTACCGGACTTTTTTGATAGGCCGTTCCCGCCATATGGCCCGGCGTGCAAAAGGTGTACTTCCCTTCCTTCACATAGGTAAACAGCGCCCGGGTAAATGGCGGCGTGATGTTATCCAGATACTCGCCGGTATATTGCTGAATGCGGGCCGCAATATCTTCAGCCACGCCGAGGGAGTATTCGAAAAACCACAGTGCCATACGCATATCCTGGGCACTGACATCCATGGTCGAGTGGGTATTGATAAACGCATACAGCGGGAGATATTCATTCAGCTTATTGATATCGCTGCACAGCTCCAGGTCGTATTCATCCCAGTCGAAGATCACGCCACAGATACGCGGGTTATGCTCAATGAACTTCAGCAAGTCAGCGCTGTTGTGCGGCCAGATCAACTGGTAGCCGCGTGACTGCAGGGCCTGCTCCAGCTCCTTGATGGGCTCATCCTTATAAAAGACGCCGTGTGGCCCCATAATGGCAATAATATTCACGGGCTTCCTCCTTAAAAAACATTAGCTAAGCATAGCCAGGGTAAACCGCAGGTATAAAAAAAGCCGCAACAGTGTGCGGCTTTTCAGATAATTGTGTAACTTACGCGTAACCGTAGGTCATCAGACGCTGGTAACGGCGGTTGAGCAGATCATCTTTGCTCAGCACATCCAGGTCGGCCAGATCGGCCAGCAACTGCGCTTTCAGGGAAGCGGCCATCACTTCCGGCTTACGATGCGCACCACCCAGAGGCTCAGGGATGACGGTATCGATCAGCTTCAGCTCTTTCAGGCGTGGGGCAATGATACCCATCGCTTCTGCAGCCAGAGGCGCTTTGTCGGCGCTCTTCCACAGAATAGAGGCACACCCTTCCGGAGAGATAACGGAATAGGTGCTGTACTGCAGCATATTCACTTTATCACCCACACCAATCGCCAGTGCACCACCGGAACCACCTTCACCGATGACGGTACAGATGACAGGCACCTTCAGGCGAGACATCTCACGCAGGTTACGTGCGATGGCTTCAGACTGACCGCGCTCTTCCGCACCCACGCCAGGGTAAGCACCCGGGGTGTCGATAAAGGTGATGATGGGCATGTTGAAACGCTCAGCCATCTCCATCAGACGCAGGGCTTTACGGTAGCCTTCTGGTGCCGGCATACCAAAGTTACGACGGATCTTCTCTTTGGTTTCACGGCCTTTCTGATGGCCAATGATCATCACCGGACGTCCATCCAGACGAGCGATACCGCCAACGATAGCTTTATCGTCTGCGTAAGCGCGGTCGCCTGCCAGTTCGTCAAATTCGTCAAACGCCAGGCGGACATAATCCAGGGTGTACGGACGCTGTGGGTGACGCGCCAACTGGGCGATCTGCCATGCGCCGAGATCGGCAAAGATTTTGCGCGTCAGTTCTACGCTTTTCTCACGCAGACGATGCACTTCTTCGTCGATGTTAATATCCAGTTTTTCATCCTGACGGCTTACCGCTGTCAGAGAATCGATTTTCGCTTCCAGCTCAGCAATCGGCTGTTCGAAATCAAGGAAATTCAGACTCATAGTATTCCTGTATTAGTCAAACTCCAGTTCCACCTGCTCCGAACCAATGAGGCCACGGAGATCGTTCAGTAAACGATCGCTCGGAGAGACACGCCACGTTGCACCAAAGCGCAACCGCGCACGTGCATCCGCCCTCTGATAGTAGAGATGTACTGGAATTGTCCCCGAGCGGTGGGGTTCCAGAGACTGACGGAGTCGGTTTAAAAGCTGGTCATCAATTTGCCTGTCCGTCAGCGAGATAGCAAGCCCGCGAGCATATTTTTCCCGGGCTTCGTCAATGTCCATCACTTCGCGGGCGGTCATTTTAAGCCCCCCGCTGAAGTCATCAAAGCTGACCTGTCCGCTGACGATAAGTATGCGGTCTTTTTCCAGCAATTGCTGGTATTTATCCAGCGCGTCGGTGAATAACATCACCTCCAGACGCCCGGAACGGTCATCCAGGGTACAGATGCCGATACGATTGCCGCGCTTGGTGACCATAACCCTTGCAGCAATCACGAGCCCCGCAGCCGTGGTGATTTTACCACGTTCTGTCGGATGCATGTCTTTCAGCCTGTAGCCTCCGACATAGCGCTCAATTTCTTTGATGTACTGGTTGATCGGGTGCCCCGTCAGGTACAAGCCTAACGTTTCACGCTCACCATCCAGCACCACCTGTTCTGGCCACGGCAGACAGCTGGCGTAAGACTGCTCGATCTGCTCTGGCTCTTCCGCCAGCACGCCGAACATGTCCGCCTGGCCAATGGCTTCCGCTTTTGCGTGCTGATCCGCGGCTTTCAGCGCGTCGCCAAGCGAGTTCATCAGCGCGGCGCGGTGCGGGCCCAGCCTGTCGAACGCACCGGACATGATCAGTTTTTCCAGCACGCGGCGGTTCAGTTTTTTAGTATCGGTACGGGCGCACAGATCAAACAGCTCGCGGAAGTAACCACCGTTATTACGCGCTTCGATGATCGCCTCGATCGGCCCTTCACCTACGCCTTTGATCGCGCCGATCCCGTACACGATCTCCCCGTCGTCGTTAACGTGGAAATGGTAAAGACCCGAGTTAATATCCGGCGGCAGGATCTTCAGCCCCATGCGCCAGCACTCATCCACCAGGCCAACCACCTTCTCGGTGTTATCCATATCGGCGGTCATTACCGCCGCCATAAATTCAGCCGGATAGTGCGCCTTCAGCCACAGGGTTTGATACGACACCAAAGCATAGGCGGCAGAGTGCGATTTGTTAAATCCATACCCGGCGAATTTCTCCACCAGGTCAAAGATTTTCATGGCCAGCTCGCCGTCAACGCCGTTTTTCTTCGCGCCATCTTCAAAAATAGAGCGCTGCTTGGCCATCTCTTCCGGCTTTTTCTTACCCATTGCACGACGCAGCATATCCGCGCCGCCGAGCGTATAGCCGGAAAGCACCTGGGCAATCTGCATAACCTGTTCCTGGTACAGGATGATGCCGTAGGTTGGCTCAAGTACCGGCTTCAGGCTTTCGTGCTGCCACTGAACGTCCGGGTAGGAGATCTCTTCCCGACCATGCTTACGGTCGATAAAGTTATCTACCATCCCCGACTGCAGCGGTCCCGGACGGAACAGCGCCACCAGTGCGATCATATCTTCGAAGCAGTCTGGCTGCAGACGCTTGATCAGATCTTTCATGCCGCGGGATTCAAGCTGGAAGACCGCTGTGGTCTCCGAGCGCTGCAGCATGTCGAAACTTTTCTTGTCATCCAGTGGGATGGCCGCGATATCCAGCGGCGGCTCGCCATTCTTCTCGCGGCGGGCGTTGATCATCTCCAGCGCCCAGTTGATGATGGTGAGCGTGCGCAGACCGAGGAAGTCAAACTTCACCAGCCCGGCGTATTCCACGTCGTTCTTATCAAACTGGGTAACCGGGTGCTGACCGGCTTCATCGCAGTACAGCGGCGCGAAATCGGTAATTTTGGTCGGGGCGATAACCACGCCACCCGCATGCTTACCGGCGTTACGCGTGACGCCTTCCAGCTTACGCGCCATGTCGATCAGCGCTTTGACTTCTTCGTCAGCTTCGTAGATTTCCGGCAGCTGCGGCTCAGCTTCAAACGCTTTTGCCAACGTCATCCCCGGATCGGGCGGCACCAGCTTAGAGATGCGGTCTACAAAACCGTACGGATGCCCCAGCACGCGGCCCACGTCGCGGATAACCGCTTTTGCCGCCATCGTACCGAAGGTAATAATCTGCGATACCGCGTCACGGCCATACATATCCGCCACGTGCTCAATCACCTGGTCACGTTTTTCCATACAGAAGTCGACGTCGAAGTCGGGCATGGAGACACGTTCCGGGTTAAGGAAACGTTCGAACAGCAGGTCAAACTCCAGCGGATCGAGGTCTGTAATCTTAAGCGCATAGGCCACCAGTGACCCTGCACCCGAACCACGTCCCGGACCAACCGGCACACCGTTATCCTTCGACCACTGGATAAACTCCATGACGATCAGGAAGTAGCCCGGGAAGCCCATCTGGTTAATAACCTGAAGTTCAATATCCAGGCGCTCGTCATACTCCGGACGACGCTTTTTACGCTCTTCTTCATCCGGGAAAAGGAATTCCAGACGCTCTTCCAGACCTTCTTTCGATTTCATGACCAGGAAGTCTTCTGTGGTCATTTCCCCCGTCGGGAACTGCGGCAGGAAATACTCACCAAGACGCACGGTGACGTTGCAGCGCTTGGCGATTTCGACGCTGTTTTCCAGCGCTTCAGGAATATCAGAGAAGAGTTCGCACATCTCCTCTTCGCTACGCATGTACTGCTGAGCAGAATAATTGCGCGGGCGCTTCGGATCGTCGAGAGTGAAGCCATCATGGATCGCCACGCGAATCTCATGAGCGTCAAAATCCCCGGCTTCAAGGAAGCGTACATCGTTGGTTGCCACCACGGGCAGCCCGCGCGCTTCCGCAAGCGCCACAGCAGCATGCAGATAGCTCTCTTCATCCGGACGACCAGTGCGGATCAGCTCCAGATAGTAACGATCCGGGAAGTATTCTTCGTAGAAAGACACGCACTGATCCACCAGCGCGCTATTGCCGCGCAGCAGGCATTTGCCTACATCACCCATGCGGCCGCCGGAGATCAGCAATAACCCTTCGTTCAGCTCCGCCAGCCAGTCTCTGTCAATCCATGGCCCCAGGGCGCCGTAACCGCGCTGGTAGGCTTTGGAGATAAGCAGGGTGAGATTCTGATAGCCCGTGTTATTCATCGCTAACACGGAAATTTGCGTCATTTCGTCGCCGAGCAGTTCGCTCTGCACATGAAAATCAGCACCGACGATGGGTTTCATCCCCGCCCCGTGCGCCGTTCCATAGAACTTCACCAGACCACACAAGTTGGTAAAATCGGTGATCGCCAGCGCAGGCATGCCCAGTGAGGCCGCCTTTTTTACCAGCGGCCCGGTTTTCGCCAGCCCATCGATCATGGAGTAGTCGCTATGCACCCGCAGGTGTACGAAACGTGGTTCAGCCATCTTCAGATTCCGCGTTACTTAATTGCTTGCGTATTGATTCAGGACACCAGTCCCAGCGCGCGTTTCACCGGGCCAAAACTGCGCCGGTGATGCTCGGTTGCGCCATGTTCAGCCAGCTTTTCCAGATGGAATGCTGTTGGATACCCCTTATGCTGAGCGAAGCCATACTGAGGGTAATTGAGATCCAGCGCGGCCATTTCAGCGTCGCGGGTCACTTTGGCAATAATAGAAGCCGCACTGATTTCCGCGACCCGACTATCCCCTTTCACTACCGCCATGGAAGGCACGGGTAATGCAGGGCAACGGTTACCGTCAATAAGAACATACTCCGGGGCAATTTTCAGCCCCGCCACCGCACGCTGCATCGCCAGCATGGTGGCATGCAGGATGTTCAACTCGTCGATTTCATGCGGCTCGGCACGCCCAAGGCTCCAGGCCAGTGCCTTGTCCTGAATCTCATCGAATAACGCCAGTCGGCGCTTCTCAGACAGCTTTTTGGAGTCGTTCAACCCGATAATCGGACGGGCAGGATCGAGGATCACCGCCGCGGTCACGACAGCGCCCACTAACGGACCGCGCCCCACTTCATCCACACCCGCCACAAGGTGGGTGTGAGGATAAATAAATTCCATCATCTTGCTAACTCCAGCACCGCATCAGCCGCTTGCTCATCGGCATTACAGCGGATCTGCTGATGCAGTTCGCGGAACGTATCATGCATCTGGTGGCTGGTCTTGCCGTTGGCAAGCAGCGGTAACAGCGCATCGGCCAGCGCCTGAGGCTGACACTCATCCTGCAGAAGCTCTTTCACCAGCTCACGCCCGGCAAGCAGGTTTGGCAGCGAGACGTACTCCGTCTTCACCAGGCGTTTGGCCAGCCAGAAGGTGAACGGCTTCATGCGATAGCCCACCACCATCGGACATTTCGCCAGCATGCACTCCAGGGCAGCCGTGCCGGACGCCAGCAACGCGGCATCGCTCGCGACCATCGCCTCACGGCCTTTTCCATCCAGCAGATGGATGTGAAGATCCGGCGCTACCTCGGCTTTAATGCGCTCAAACTGCTCGCGGCGTTTGGCATTCACCAGTGGCACAACCACTTCGAGATCGGGATACGTATTACGCAGAATTTGCGCGGTTTTCAGGAAGTCCGCGCTCAGCATCTCCACTTCTGCGCCACGGCTGCCCGGCAGCAATGCCAGACAGTGCGCATCATGGGGGATCCCCAGCACGTCTCGCGCTGCGTTTTTATCCGGATCTAACGGCATCGCATCCGCCATGGTATGCCCGATAAAACGGCACGGAACATTAAATTTGTCGTAAAACGCTTTTTCGAAAGGCAGGAAAGCCAGCACCAGATGGGTTGACCGTCCGATTTTGAAAACGCGTTTCTGTCGCCACGCCCAGACGGACGGACTGACGTAATGAATGGTTTTAATGCCCTGCTTTTTCAGATTCCCTTCGAGGGTAATGTTGAAGTCAGGTGCATCAATACCGACAAAGACATCGGGTTTAAGCTCGGTGAAGCGGCGGGTAAGATCGGCGCGGATATGCAGCAGACGACGCAGCCGCCCCAGCACCTCAACGATGCCCATCACGGCCAGCTCTTCCATTTCGTACCAGGCTTCGCAGCCTTCAGCCTGCATTAGCGGGCCTGCAACGCCAACAAAGCGAGCATCAGGTACACGAGCCTTAAGCGCGCGGATAAGACCGGCACCAAGAATATCGCCGGAGGTTTCTCCGGCGACCAGGGCTATCGTAAGCGGACGACTGTCGACCATTAACGAATCAGACCCCTTGTGGAACGGTCAAAGAATTCCATGAACGCGTTCACTTCAGGGTGCTTTTCCGCCAGCTCGGCAATTTCCGGCTTCGCCTCTTCCAGCGTTTTGCCGCTACGGTACAATAATTTATACGCGTTGCGGATAGCAGTAATCGCTTCACGACTAAAGCCACGACGCTTGAGGCCTTCGATGTTCACGCCAAATGGCGTGGCATGGTTGCCCTGCGCAATTACATACGGTGGGACGTCCTGCGCCACACCGGAGCATCCGCCGACCATCACGTGTGCACCAATGATGCAGAACTGATGGACTGCGGTCATACCGCCAATAATTGCGAAGTCATCAACCGATACGTGTCCTGCCAGCGTTGCGTTGTTGGCAAGAATACAGCGGTCACCTACCGTACAGTCGTGCGCGATGTGCGCATTAACCATAAACAGGTTATCGCTGCCCACCTTCGTCAATCCACCACCCTGTACTGTTCCACGATGAATGGTGACGCTTTCGCGGATACGGTTACGATCGCCAATTTCCAGACGGGTCGACTCACCAGCATATTTTAAATCCTGGTTAACTTCGCCGATGGAGGCGAACTGATAGATCTCATTATTGCTGCCAATGGTCGTATGACCATTCACGACAACGTGAGATTTCAGTACTGTACCCTCACCAATTTCGACATGGGGACCAACAATACAGAACGGGCCAATGTGGACATTAGCACCAATGATGGCACCGGTTTCCACAATAGCGGTAGGATGAATAAAGGCAGATTTATCAATCACGTATCAGGACTCCCGGCTACGAGCACACATCATCGTCGCTTCGCAAACAACTTTGCCGTCAACCAGCGCTACGCCTTTGAAGCGAGTCAGGCCACGACGCGTTTTTTCAAAAGTGACTTCCATGATCATCTGATCACCAGGCACGACAGGACGCTTGAAGCGCGCTTCATCGATACCCGCGAAGTAGTACAGTTCACCCGGCTCCAGTTTGCCTACGCTTTTAAACGCAAGAATACCGGTAGCTTGTGCCATCGCTTCCAGGATCAACACACCCGGGAAGATGGGTTTACCAGGGAAGTGTCCCTGGAAGAATGGCTCGTTAACGGAGACATTTTTCACTGCGCGCAGAAAACGACCTTCTTCAAAATCCAGCACACGGTCTACCAGCAAAAACGGGTAGCGGTGCGGCAGAAGTTCTAAAATCTCTTCAATATGCAGAGTATGAGTGTCGGTAGTCAAAATACTCTTCCTGTCAAAATGTACTGATTAGCAATAATAACACGGCCTGCCGGTTTAAAAGAAAGCCGACAGGCCGGGAAATTAAGCGTTAAAAAGATGAACGCTTAGTCTTGTTGATCGATCTTGCGCTCAAGGGACTTGAGTCGCTTGCTCATATCATCAATATTCATCACCAGAGCTGCTGTTTTACGCCATACCTTGTTAGGTTGCAGCGGGATGCCTGAGGAATAGACGCCCGGCTCAGTGATAGGACGCATCACCATGCCCATTCCCGTCACTGTAACCTTGTCGCATATTTCCATATGACCATTGATCACGCTGGCACCGCCGATCATGCAGTAACGGCCAATTTTCAGGCTGCCTGCCATGATGACGCCACCTGCAACTGCGGTATTGTCGCCAATCACAACGTTATGCGCAATCTGGCACTGATTATCGATAATAACACCGTTGCCGATAATGGTGTCGTCAAGCGCACCACGGTCAATGGTGGTGCAGGCACCGATCTCAACGCGATCGCCAATGATAACGCGACCAAGTTGCGGGATCTTAACCCAATTACCACGATCGTTAGCGTAGCCAAAACCGTCAGAACCAATCACAGTGCTGGACTGAACGAGGCAATTTTCGCCGATTTCCACTTCATGGTAGACGGACACATTGGCCCACAAACGGGTCCCGGCGCCGATTTTTGTGTTTTTCCCAACGAAGCAGCCCGGACCGATAACGACGTTATCGCCCAGCACGACGCCAGACTCAATAACGGCATTTGCGCCGACTGCTACGTTGTTACCCAGCTGAGCCGTCGGATCGATTGCTGCACTGGCAGCAATGTTTTGCGCCGGCTGCGGCGTGGTATCAAGAATTTGTGCCATGCGGGCATACGTCAGGTAGGGATTTTTCACTACCAGTGCCGCACCAGTGGCAAACGGAAGATCGTCCTGCGTCAGAACAACGGCCGACGCCTGGCATTGAGCCAGATGTTCACGGTACTTAGGGCTTACCATGAAGGTGATATTGCCAGCTTTAGCAGATTGCATGGACGCAACAGCGGTGATGACGATATCGCCATCACCGTGTAATTCTGCATCCAACTGCTGAGCTAAATCAGCCAGTCGAATTGAAGGCATTACTTATTTAACCTGTTTCAGAACATCAGCGGTGATGTCTTTAACATCGCTGCTGTTGAAAGCAACGGCGTTCGCATCGACAACCAGATCGATGTTCTGATCGGCAGCAACTGCTTTAACAGCAGTCTGAATGCGAGTCACCAGCTTGCCACGCTCTTCGTTAGAACGACGCTGACGATCCTGCTCAAAAGCCTGCGCTTTCTGGGAGAACGTCTGGCGCTGAGCCATTACGTCTTTTTCCAGTTTGCTGCGGTCGCTTGCTTTCATGGTAGAACCATCACGCTGCAGACGCTGCATTTTGGACTGAAGATCGTTTTCCATACCCTGCAGTTCGCTTGCACGGCCTTTGAATTCGTTTTCCAGAGTCGCAGAAACGCCTGTTTTCTGTGCAACCTGCTGGAACAAATTACCCATGTTGACGATTGCAATTTTGTCTGCTGCCTGAGCAGAAGTTGCCATCGCTAAACCGAGACCTGCAGCTAATAACCACTTTTTCACAATTAACTCCTTACCATCCCATTGGTACCCGAAAGTACCGTTCTTTGCGTGGCAAGGCGATCGTTTTACCGATCGCCGGTTGTCAGCGCTACACTGCCAACGCATTCCTTTGCCGCGGAGAATTACCAGGTTTTACCAATGTTAAACTGGAATTGCTCCGACTTATCTCCATCATATTTCTTAAACGGCTGGGCGTAGGAGAAGACCAACGGCCCCAGCGGTGACATCCATTGTAATGCGATACCTGCAGACATGCGAATGTTGCCCGGATCGCTGTAGTCTGGAACGCCTGCCGCACGCATCTGGGCAGTATTCTCCCAGTTGGTATCCCACACTGTACCGGCATCCATAAAGAAGGAGGTACGGACAGAGTTTGCGTACTTGTCGCTGATAAACGGCGTCGGCGTGATGAACTCAAGGCTCGCCACGGCCATAGCGTTACCGCCTACCGCATCATCAGAGCTACAAACCTGTTTTGAATCGCGGCTTGCGCAGTTATCTTCGTCATTACCGCCGTAATAAACCGCTTTCGGACCAATGTTATTGGACTGGAAGCCACGAACGGTGCTGGAACCACCGGCGTAGAAGTTCTCATAGAACGGCATCTCTTTGCCGCCTAAACCATCGCCATAGCCCCAACGGGTACGACCCAGAACCACCCACTTATGATCGTCATCGATCGGGAAGTACGAGGCAGTATCAAGCGTTAACTTGTAGAACTCGTTATCAGACCCTGGAATAGTCACTTTACCATTCAGGTTGACACGAGAACCTTCCGTAGGGAAGTAACCACGGTCAAGGCGGTTATACGTCCAGCCGTAGTTGAAGGTGAAGTCATCCGCCGCAAAACCGTTGTTATCGCTGGAGGTGCTCGCCGACTGGCCGATAGAGTCCAGATAACGCCACATTGCCACCTGCGGTTGCATATTAGACAGGTCGTTATGCACATAACCTAAGCCCGCACGCAGGGTGTTGTATTCGTTAACCGGGAATCCAAGCGTACCATCTACACCGTAGCTCTTGTTGGTGTAGGAAGACAGATCAGCGTCGTCTGCTTTAAAGTCGTTATAGAAGATACGACCACCCAGGCTCACACCATCGACGGTGAAGTATGGGTTAGTAACAGAGAACTCAGAGTAGGTCTGGTAGTCGTTTTTGGTTCCGTTGATGCCAACTGAGTAACCGGTACCCAGCCAGTTATCCTGCTGAACGCCCACCTGGAAGCTCACGCCGCTTTCAGTACCGTAGCCCACACCGAAGTTAAAGCTACCGGTATTACGCTCTTTCACCTTGTAAACGACGTCAACCTGGTCCGGGCTGCCCGGCACACGCTGGGTATCAGTATCAACAGTTTCAAAATAGCCCAGACGGTTCAGACGCTCTTTACCCTGGTCAACGAGGTCGCTACCTAACCATGCACCTTCCATCTGGCGCATTTCGCGACGCAGAACAGAATCTTTGGAGGTGTCGTTACCTTCGAAGCGGATCTTACGCACGTAGAAACGGTTGCCCGCATCAACGTTGACGTGAAGCTTAACGGTTTTATCCGCATCGTTGATTTCTGGCTGAGTTTGAACACGCGGATAGGCATAACCATAGCGGCCGAGCAGCTTCTTAATGCCGTCTTCCATTTTGGTTACTTTAGAACCGCTGTACAGATCGCCCGGCTGAATTTTGGTCAGCGATTCGATCTCAGCAGAATGCCCCGCCAGGTTGCCACTCACTTCAACACCCGAAAGCTTGTACTGATCGCCTTCTGTGATGTTAATCGTAATGTAGATCCCTTTCTTATCCGGGGTCAGACTCACCTGAGTCGAGTCGATGTTGAAACGGGCATAACCACGATCCAGATAGTAGCTGCGCAGGGTCTCAAGGTCGCCCGCCAGTTTCTGTTTCTGGTATTTGCGATCGCCCACCACGTTCCACCACGGCACTTCATCACGCAGCTGGAAGGTGGAGATCAGTTCGTCGGTGGTGAACGCGTGGTTCCCTACGATGTTGATCTGTTGGATCTTCGCAGAGACACCTTCCTGGAAGACCAGTTTCAGGTCAACACGGTTACGCGGCAGCGGAGTGACTACCGCTTTCACGCTGGCACTGTACTTACCGACGCTGTAATAGAAATCTTCCAGACCTTTTTCAATGTCTGAAAGGGTTGTGCGGTCCAGAGACTCCCCCACACGAACACCGGATGCTTCAAGGTTCTGCTTGAGCATGTCATCTTTCACCGACTTGTTACCGGAGAAAGTGATACTGGCGATCGTCGGACGTTCTTTCACCTGAACCAGCAGCGTATCACCATCGCGCAGGACGCGGACATCCTCAAAGTTGCCGGTGGCAAACAGAGCACGGATGGTGTTACTGATGTCATCATCATTAACCGTATCGCCGGGGCGCACAGGCATACTGAGGAGGGCCGCACCAACGGCGACACGCTGAAGGCCTTCGAAATGAATGTCTTTCACTACGAACCCGTCAGCACCGTATACGGTGGCGCTGCTAAACAGCAGCGACGCTATGAGCAACTTTTTCATCGCCATCGTTATTATGCGTTCTTCCTAACTAACTCTCTTACAACCGAGAGAAATCATTGAAAAGTGCAAGCCCCATTAACAGCACCAGCAAAATCGAGCCAATGCGATAACTAAAGTCTTGAACTCGCTCGGATACCGGCCCGCCTTTTAGCTTTTCAATCGCTAAAAACAGCAGATGACCCCCGTCTAAAACGGGAAGCGGGAACAGGTTGATGATCCCAAGGTTCACGCTAATGAGCGCGAGAAACATGAGATAGTAAATCACCCCGAACTCCGCTGACATCCCAGCCCCCTGAGCTATCGAAATTGGCCCACTGAGGTTGTTCAGTTTCACATCACCGGTTATCAATTTCCCCAACATGTTTACCGTCAGCTTCATCAGTTGCCATGTTTTATCCGTGGCTTCAAGGATGGCGCTGAACGGCCCATACTGGCGTATTGTCTTGTACTCATCTGGCAGCGGGATCACTTTAGGCACAACGCCTGCAAACCCTTCAGCCTTTTTGCCGACCGATTTACTATCCGGGATCAGCGTCAGCGAGAGCGGACTGCCCTGCCTTTCAACTTCCAGCGCGAGCGACGTACCCGGATTATCGCGCACCAGAGTAACAAAGGTCATCCACTGTGTTAATGGCTGACCATCGACTTTAACGATCCTGTCGCCAGCTTGCAAACCCGCTTTGCTCGCCGCCGAATTTGCCTGAACTTCGGCTAATATCGGTTCGATCTGCGCACCACGTGGGCGAATCCCCAGCGCAGAGACGGGATCTTCTTTGTCAGGTTCGAAACTCCAGTGACGCAAATCCAGCACTTTATTCTGTCGCTGGTCAGAGCCAAACGGCGACACGCTGACCGTGGTCTGCTCATCACCGATTTTGGCGACCAGCTGCAGTCGCACGGCATCCCAATCAGGGGTTTCGATGCCATCAATCGCTTTAAGTTCCATCCCCGGTGTAATTTGCGCACTTGCCGCGATGGAATTGGGGGCGATTTCACCCACAACCGGACGCACGCCAGGGACGCCGATGATAAACACCAGCCAGTAGGCGAAGATAGCGAAGATAAAATTGGCTACCGGTCCGGCAGCAATGATGGCGGCACGTTGTCCAACGGTTTTGTTGTTGAACGCGCTGTGCCGAAGCTCAGGGGCCACAGGCTCAACACGTTCGTCGAGCATTTTGACGTAGCCACCAAGCGGGATAAGGGCGATGACAAATTCGGTGCCGTGACGGTCGGTTCGCGTCCAGAGCGATTTGCCAAAACCGATGGAGAATCGCTCTACGCGCACACCGCAGCGGCGAGCAACCCAGAAATGGCCAAATTCATGCACGGTAATCAGTACACCCAGTGCAACAATGAACGCCGCCAGATTCCAGAGAATGCTCAGCATAAAACCTTCCGTTAAATCGTCCCGAATACCAGTAAAAGCAGACAAGCAAACACGGGAACAGCCGCTGTCAGGCTGTCAATGCGATCCAGTATCCCGCCATGCCCTGGAATCAGATGTCCGCTGTCCTTAATCCCTGCTTCTCGCTTGAACATACTTTCGGTTAAATCACCGAGTACCGAGGCCAGCGCGGCAAAAATCGAGCACACCAGCAGTATTGACGGTGCAACCTCCAGATTCGCCCAGACACCATAGCCCCAGGAGATAATCGCTGCCGTAAACAAGCCGCCAATGAATCCTTGCCAGGTTTTGCCCGGCGACACCTTCGGAGCCAGTTTATGTTTGCCAAACAGTTTACCAAACATATAGGCCCCAGAGTCAGCCCCCCAGACCAGAATCATCACATAAAGCAGCCAAAGCGCACCGCTGTAGTGGTTTTCGTCGTAGTGCCAGGCGCGCAGGGCAACCATACCCCAGAAAAAAGGCACAATGGTGAGCAGGCCAAAAATGAGGCGCAGCACTTTTGAGTTACGCCACAGCGACGCGGATCCCGGATAAAAAAGCACCAGAACCAGCGCAGCAATCCACCAGGCCAGCGATACCCACAGGGAACCGGCAACCAGTGGTTGGTGAATATCATGGTGATATTCAGGCAAGGTAAACAGCATCAGGGCCAGGATTAAGCCACAGAGTACCGCCAGCCATACCCGCTGACTGCGCGACGTAAAGCCGCTAAACTGTCCCCATTCCCACGCGGCGAGCATACACACCACCAGCGTGACAATAGCGAATCCCACCGGGGGCAGTAAAAACAGCGCCGCAATGACAATGGGTATTAATACAAAAGCGGAAATCAGGCGATACTTCAGCAAAAGCTACCCCCATCAGGCTTTGTCGCCACCAGGCTCGGTGCCGCCGAAACGACGCTCTCGATTGGCAAAGGCATGCAGCGCACCTTCAAAGTCTTGTTCATCAAAATCGGGCCAAAGCACATCCGTAAAGTAAAGTTCGGCATAGGCAATTTGCCACAGCAAAAAGTTACTTATGCGATGTTCTCCCCCTGTCCTAATTACCAAATCCACCGGTGCCAGTTCATTCATGCAGATTTGCTGACTCAGCGCTTCTTCATCAATTTGGTCGGGTCTCAACAGCCCTTCCTGAACCTGTTCAGCCAGATGCCGAACACCCTGGATAATATCCCAGCGTCCGCCGTAATTCGCCGCGATATTCAGCGTCAGACCCGTGTTATTTTCAGTCAGCGCTTCTGCTTTACGAATCCGTTCCTGCAAACGTGAGTTAAAACGACTGGTTTCGCCGATGACGCGCAGGCGGACGTTGTGGCGGTGCAGGCTTTTTACTTCGCTGTCGAGCGCCCACACAAACAGTTCCATCAACGCAGTGACTTCCTGCGCAGGTCGATTCCAGTTTTCACTGCTAAAAGCATAGAGCGTTAACGCATCAATGCCGTTATTGGCGGCAAAAGAAACGGCGCGGCGAACAGATTTCGCCCCAGCTTTATGCCCAAAGGCTCGTATCTTCCCTTGTCTTTTCGCCCAGCGGCCATTGCCATCCATGATGATTGCTACATGACGGCAGCCATGAGCTGGCAAGTTTTCGCTTATTGGTTGATTCGCAGACAACATAACGCGTTTTTAGTCCCTGAAAAGGATTTAACGGTACTCAGGAATACTGAAGCCTATACGTAAAAAAGCCGTGTCAAACCACGGCTTACCTGACCACTTAAAGTCAAATACCTGCGATCAGGTGGCGCAGACTATATCACCGAAGCCCAACGCTAACAAATAGCACGACGACTAGTGCTTGCTTTATCACCAGCTTGCGAGACGTGTCACCTGTTTACGCGCAATAATACGAGCCTGCTCATCCACCGCCAGCACCTCTTCCACGCTTTGTGGTTCGCGCAGATCCATCAACTCCAGCACCGACAAATTCAGCATAGCGATATCGGTAAAACGGATCTGCTGATTCAGAAATGCTTCAACGGTAATTTCATTGGCTGCGTTCAGTGCTGTCGTCGCCGCCTGCCCCTGGTCAAAGGCATTCATTGCAAGCTTCAGACACGGATAGCGATCGTAGTCAGGTTCACTGAACGTCAGGGAACTCAGCTTGCAGAAATCGAGTGGCTTCACGCCAGATTTCACCCGTTCCGGCCACGCCATTGCATGCGCAATTGGCGTACGCATATCCGGCTCTCCCAGCTGTGCCAGCACGCTGCCGTCCTGATAGCGCACCATCGAGTGAATCACCGATTGCGGGTGGATCAGCACTTCCATCTGTTTCGCCGACGCGTTAAACAGCCAGCGAGCTTCAATGTATTCCAGACCTTTGTTCATCATAGTGGCGGAATCAACGGAGATCTTACGCCCCATTGACCAGTTCGGATGACGGCACGCCTGATCTGGCGTCATTGCGCTCAGTTCAGACAGTGGCGTTTCACGAAACGGGCCACCAGACCCGGTAAGCAAAATCGATACAACCCCATTCTGCTCCAGGTCAGCGTACCCCAGGTTCTGCTGAAAAGGTTGCGGTAAACTCTGAAAAATGGCGTTGTGCTCACTGTCGACCGGCAAAAGCCGTGCTCCGCGCTGCTTAACCGCCTCCATAAACAGGCGTCCGCAGGTCACCAGCGACTCTTTATTCGCCAGCAGAACATCCTTGCCGGCATCGATGGCGGCCAGCGTCGGCAGCAACCCGGCCGCGCCAACAATAGCGGCCATCACCTGATCGACCTCATCCAGCGCAGCCATCTCACAGGCAGCCTGTTGCCCGCTCAGGACCTCGGTACGACAGCCCTTCTCTTGCAGAACGGCTTTCAGCTGGCGGGCGCTCTCTTCGTCATCCATTACCGCATAGCGGGGCGTAAACTCCAGACACTGCTCGACCATTCGCTGCACATTCTTCCCGGCCACCAGTGCTGTCACGGTGTAAAGCGCAGGGTTGTGGCGTACAACGTCGAGAGTGCTGCAACCGATAGATCCGGTTGAGCCAAGGAGAGTTAAATGCTTCATGAGATGCCCGAAAAAAGTTAGACCAGATAAAAGCAAAACGCCGCCAGCAAGACCCGAAGTCCCTCTGAACGGCGTTTATCAGTGTACGACAGAAATCAGAACTGCATCAGTTCCGCTTCTTTATCTGCCAGCGCCGCATCAATTTTCTTGATGGCCGCGTCAGTCATTTTCTGAATGTCGTCCTGGGAACGACGATCGTCATCTTCACTGATCTCTTTTTCTTTCAGCAGCGCTTTCACTTTATCGTTCGCGTCGCGACGGACGTTACGCACGGAAACACGACCCTGCTCAGCTTCACCACGCACCACTTTGATCAGGTCTTTACGACGCTCTTCCGTCAGCGGAGGCAGCGGAACACGGATATCAGCACCCGCAGAGCTTGGGTTCAGACCAAGGTCAGACGCCATGATCGCTTTCTCAACCGCCGGTCCCATAGAACGATCGAACACGTTGATTTTCAGCGTACGGGTATCTTCTACGGTAACGCTCGCCAGCTGACGCAGCGGGGTTGGCGTACCGTAGTACTCTACGATGATGCCATCCAGCAGGCTTGGGGAAGCACGGCCAGTACGGATCTTGCTGATTTGGGTTTTGAACGCTTCTACGCATTTTTCCATGCGTACTTCAGCATCTTTTCTGATGTCGTTAATCACGTTACGAATCCTTGAAAACTTGTCTCAGGCAGACTATCCGCCAGCACAGCGCTACAGGTGTGCTAAGTATAGTCGCGTTTAATTCATGACAACGCCAAAGGCGCGCCCGGGTAAGATACCACAACAAAATAAAGCGGAATCTTACCTGTATTTATCGCCGACGGAAATTATTCCGTGATCAATGTGCCTTCTTTTTCACCCATTACCACGCGACGCAGTGCGCCAGGCTTGTTCATGTTGAAGACACGGATCGGCAGTTTGTGGTCGCGAGCCAGCGTGAAGGCGGCAAGATCCATCACTTTCAGCTCTTTTTCCAGTACTTCGCTGTAGGACAGCTGATCGTACATGGTGGCAGAGGGATCTTTTGCCGGGTCGGCGGTAAACACGCCATCCACTTTGGTGGCTTTCAGCACCACATCGGCTTCGATTTCGATACCGCGAAGGCAGGCAGCGGAATCGGTCGTAAAGAACGGGTTACCCGTACCGGCGGAGAGGATCACCACGCGGTTGTTGCGCAGCAGGCTGATGGCTTCTGCCCAGCTGTAGTTATCGCACACGCCATTCAAAGGAATAGCGGACATCAGGCGGGCATTCACATAGGCACGATGGAGCGCATCACGCATTGCAAGACCGTTCATCACGGTTGCCAGCATACCCATATGGTCGCCCACAACGCGGTTCATCCCCGCTTTCGCCAGACCAGCACCACGGAAAAGGTTGCCACCGCCAATGACCACGCCGACCTGAATACCCAGTTCGACAAGTTCTTTGATCTCCTGTGCCATGCGGTCGAGAATGCTTGCGTCAATACCGAAGCCTTCCGATCCCTGCAGCGCTTCGCCACTCAGCTTAAGCAGAATGCGTTTGTACACGGGTTTTGCATTGGTAGCCATGTTTCTTTCCTGAGACTGTCAACGATTAAGATGGGGGTAAATTCTGGCGACATAGTATGTCGCATACCAGCACAGCGATACGGGATCCTGTCTGATTTTCGTCTGACGGGTGACAAAAAGAAGCCGCCCTCAGGCGGCTCCTTTTTCATCATTAAGACTGCTTGGACATTGCAGCAACTTCTGCTGCGAAGTCAGTCTCAACTTTCTCAATGCCTTCGCCCACTTCGAAGCGGATGAAGCCAGTGACGTCAGCGTTGTGCTCTTTCAGCAGCTGAGCAACGGACTTGCTTGGATCCATAACGAAAGGCTGGCCAGTCAGAGAAACTTCGCCGGTGAATTTCTTCATGCGGCCTTCAACCATTTTCTCTGCGATTTCTTTTGGCTTACCAGACTGCATCGCGATGTCCAGCTGAACCTGGTACTCTTTCTCTACCACTTCAGCAGACACGTCTTCTGGCTTAACGAATTCTGGTTTTCTTGCAGCGATGTGCATTGCCAGCTGTTTAACCAGCTCTTCGTCAGCGCCTTTAGCCGCAACCAGAACACCGATACGCGCACCGTGCTGGTATGAACCCAGAACGTCGCCTTCCAGGGAAGCCACGCGACGGATGTTGATGTTCTCACCGATTTTAGCAACCAGCGCAACACGTTCTTCTTCGAACTGTGCTTTCAGAACTTCAACGTCAGTGATTTTGCCAGCAACAGCTGCGTCCAGAACTTTGTTAGCAAATGCCTGGAAACCACCATCTTTAGCAACGAAGTCAGTCTGGCAGTTAACTTCCAGAATGATGCCGTAGGTGCCGTCGATTTTAGTGATGATCACGCCGTCAGCAGCAACGTTGCCTGCTTTTTTAGCTGCTTTGATCGCACCGGATTTACGCATGTTTTCGATTGCCAGCTCGATGTCGCCGTTCGCTTCAGTCAGCGCTTTTTTGCAATCCATCATGCCTGCGCCAGTACGCTCGCGCAGCTCTTTTACCAGGGATGCGGTAATTTCAGCCATTCTTAAATCCTCGGGAGATGTGAACTGCCCGGCCTGCGGCCAAACAGTATAAATTGAAAAAAGGGGCCGATAATGGGCCCCTATTCATACACGGTACTAATAAGGGGTGAAACCTTATTATTCAGCTTCTACGAAGCTTTCTTCCGCCTGAGAAGCCAGATCCTGGGAACGGCCTTCACGAACGGTAGCAGCTACAGCGCTCAGGTACAGGCTAACAGCACGGATTGCGTCGTCGTTACCCGGGATAACGAAGTCAACACCGTCCGGATCGGAGTTGGTATCAACGATAGCGAATACCGGGATACCCAGGTTGTTAGCTTCTTTGATTGCGATGTGCTCGTGGTCTGCATCGATTACGAACAGCGCGTCTGGCAGGCCGCCCATATCTTTAATACCGCCCAGGCTGTTTTCCAGCTTGTCCAGCTCACGAGTGCGCATCAGCGCTTCTTTCTTAGTCAGCTTGTCGAAAGTACCGTCCTGAGACTGGGTTTCCAGATCTTTCAGGCGCTTGATGGACTGACGAACAGTTTTCCAGTTGGTCAGCATGCCGCCCAACCAGCGATGGTTCACGAAGAACTGGTCGCAGCTGTTAGCAGCATCTTTCACAGCTTCGCTTGCAGCGCGCTTAGTACCAACGAACAGAATCTTACCTTTACGGGAAGCGATCTTGTTCAGCTCAGCCAGGGCTTCGTTGAACATTGGTACCGTTTTCTCAAGGTTGATGATGTGAACTTTGTTACGTGCGCCGAAGATGAAAGGCTTCATTTTCGGGTTCCAGTAACGGGTCTGGTGACCAAAGTGAACACCAGCCTTGAGCATGTCGCGCATGGAAACAGTTGCCATGTTTAAAACCTCTATATTGAAAGTTGGGGTTATGCCTCCACGTATCCCATATTACCGACCCCGAAGGGCACCCCGGAATATGTGCCGATACGTGTGTGTTGTTACACAAAGTGAGATTTGTCGCTTCCGTCCAGCCTGTGTATCTGAGATGGATCGGAAGTCCGGCGCGCTTTATACCACAAAACACGGCCAGAAACCAATAGTTGTTGGCTGAGTGTGCTGTTAATGATTCTCAGTTTGGCACGGGGTGCGCCTGACTGGTACCATTGACGGCACTTAGACTAGTATTGTCGAAAAAATCGACACCGATGGACAGATTACATGGCTATCTCTATTAAGACCCCTGAAGAAATTGAAAAGATGCGCGTCGCCGGTCGTCTGGCCGCGGAAGTGCTGGAAATGATCGAGCCGTTCGTGAAACCGGGCGTCAGCACCGGCGAACTGGACCGCATCTGTAACGACTATATCGTTAACGAGCAGCACGCGGTCTCCGCCTGCCTCGGCTACCACGGTTTCCCGAAATCCGTCTGCATTTCTATAAATGAAGTGGTGTGCCACGGTATTCCGGACGACGAAAAACTGCTGAAAGATGGCGACATCGTCAACATCGACGTCACCGTCATTAAAGATGATTACCACGGTGACACCTCGAAGATGTTTATCGTGGGCAAGCCAACCATCCTGGGCGAGCGCCTGTGTAAAGTGACGCAGGAGAGCCTCTACCTGGCACTGAAGATGGTAAAACCGGGCATTCGCCTGCGCACCATTGGTGCCGCTATCCAGAAGTTTGTGGAAGCGGAAGGTTTCTCCGTGGTTCGCGAATATTGTGGTCACGGCATTGGCCGCGTCTTCCACGAAGAGCCGCAGGTTCTGCACTATGATGCGGATGACGGCGGCGTGGTGCTGCAAAAAGGCATGACCTTCACCATCGAGCCAATGGTCAACGCGGGTGACTACCGTATCCGCACCATGAAAGATGGCTGGACGGTGAAAACCAAAGACAGAAGCTTGTCTGCGCAGTACGAGCATACTATTGTGGTAACAGACAATGGCTGCGAAATTATGACGTTGCGCAAGGATGACACCATCCCGGCAATACTGACGCACGATGAATGATAAAAAAGCCGGCAAATGCCGGCTTTTTTAATGGCTATAGCTTTTTCTTATGGGTGGCGCACGATGAGTAATCTATTACCCGAACAGTATGCTAACACAGCACTTCCCACCCTCCCCGACCAGCCCGATAACCCGGGCGTCTGGCCGCAGCACGAGCTGAGCTGTGCCGGCATCAAAGCCCATATGGATGTCTTCCAGCGCTGGCTGGGAAGCGCGTTTGACGCGGGCATTTCCGCCGAACAGCTGATCGAAGCGCGCACCGAATTTATCGACCAGCTCCTGCAACGCCTGTGGATTGAGAACGGGTTCGGGCAGGTCAGCGACGTGGCGCTGGTTGCCGTCGGGGGCTATGGCCGCGGTGAGCTGCATCCGCTCTCCGATATCGACTTACTGATCTTAAGCCGCAAAAAGCTGCCGGACGAACAGGCGCAAAAGATTGGCGAACTGCTGACGCTGCTCTGGGATATCAAGCTGGAAGTTGGCCACAGCGTGCGCACCCTGGAAGAGTGTTTGCTGGAAGGGTTATCGGATCTGACCGTTGCCACTAACCTGATCGAAACCCGCCTGCTGATCGGCGACGTCGCGTTGTTCCTGGAACTGCAAAAACACATTTTCAGTGACGGCTTCTGGCCGTCAGAAAAGTTCTTCGCCGCAAAGGTCGAGGAACAAAATCAGCGCCACCAGCGCTATCACGGGACAAGTTATAACCTTGAACCGGATATTAAAAGCAGCCCCGGCGGCCTGCGCGACATCCACACATTACAGTGGGTGGCCCGTCGCCACTTTGGCGCCACCTCGCTGGATGAGATGGTGGGTTTTGGCTTTTTAACCGAGGCCGAGCGAAACGAGCTCAATGAGTGTCTGCATCTACTGTGGCGCATTCGTTTTGCCCTTCATCTTGAACTTAATCGCTACGATAACCGTCTGTTGTTCGACCGCCAGCTCAGCGTGGCCCAGCGCCTCAACTACAGCGGCGAGGGTAACGAACCGGTTGAGCATATGATGAAGGATTTCTTCCGCGTGACCCGCCGCGTCACCGAGCTCAACCAGATGCTGCTACAGCTGTTCGACGAAGCCATTCTGGCGCTGACGGCGGACGAAAAACCGCGCCCCATCGATGACGAGTTCCAGCTGCGCGGCACGCTTATCGATCTGCGTGACGAAACCCTGTTTATGCGCGAGCCGGAGGCGATCCTGCGGATGTTCTATACGATGGTCCGCAACAGTACGATCACCGGGATCTACTCCACAACCCTGCGCCATTTGCGCCATGCGCGCCGCCATCTGACGCAGCCGCTGTGCTATATCCCGGAAGCGCGTTCGCTGTTCCTGAGCATGCTCCGCCATCCGGGCGCCGTCAGTCGCGGGCTGCTGCCAATGCACCGTCACAGCGTACTGTGGGCCTATATGCCGCAATGGTCGCACATTGTCGGGCAGATGCAGTTCGATCTGTTCCATGCCTATACCGTGGATGAACACACGATCCGCGTCATGCTCAAGCTGGAGAGCTTTGCGAAAGAAGAGACGCGCTCCCGCCACCCGCTTTGTGTAGAGCTGTGGCCACGTCTGACCCACCCGGAACTTATTCTGATTGCCGCCCTGTTCCACGATATCGCCAAAGGCCGTGGGGGTGACCACTCGGTGCTGGGCGCGCAGGATGTGCTGAAGTTTGCCGAACTGCACGGTCTGAACTCGCGCGAAACGCAGCTGGTTGCCTGGCTGGTCCGCCATCACCTGCTGATGTCGGTTACCGCTCAGCGCCGTGACATTCAGGATCCTGAAGTGATCAAGCAGTTCGCAGAAGAGGTACAAACAGAAAACCGTCTGCGCTATCTGGTCTGCCTGACGGTGGCCGATATCTGCGCCACCAACGAAACGCTGTGGAACAGCTGGAAGCAGAGCCTGCTGCGTGAACTGTACTTTGCGACCGAAAAACAGCTGCGCCGCGGCATGCAAAATACCCCGGACATGCGAGAGCGTGTTCGCCATCATCAGCTGCAGGCTCTGGCCCTGCTGCGGATGGACAACATTGATGAAGAGGCATTGCATCAGATTTGGGCCCGCTGTCGCGCCAACTACTTTGTCCGCCACAGCCCAAACCAGCTGGCCTGGCATGCGCGGCATCTGCTGCAGCATGATTTGTCGCAGCCGATGATCCTGCTCAGCCCGCAGGCGACGCGCGGTGGTACCGAGATCTTTATCTGGAGCCCGGACCGTCCTTATCTGTTTGCTGCGGTATGCGCTGAACTGGACAGACGAAACCTGAGCGTGCACGACGCGCAGATTTTTACCACCCGCGACGGCATGGCGATGGACACCTTTATTGTGCTGGAGCCGGACGGCAGCCCGCTGTCGTCGGATCGTCATGAAGGGATACGTTTTGGTCTGGAACAGGCCATCACCCAGCGCAGCTGGCAGCCACCACAGCCGCGTCGTCAGCCGGCAAAATTGCGCCACTTTACCGTCGATACCGAGGTCAATTTCCTGCCGACCCACACCGATCGTAAATCGTTCCTGGAGCTGATTGCCCTGGATCAGCCAGGACTGCTCGCCCGCGTCGGCCAGGTCTTTGCCGATCTGGGAATTTCGCTCCACGGAGCCCGAATTACAACCATTGGCGAGCGAGTAGAAGATTTATTTATAATCGCAACAGCGGACCGGCGTGCCCTTAATAATGACCTGCAACTTGAAGTGCAACAACGGTTGACAGCAGCCCTCAATCCAAACGATAAAGGGTGACGTGTTTTTTAGTGAAATGGAAAGAGTAAACAATGCAGCAGTTACAGAACGTTATTGAGTCCGCTTTTGAGCGTCGCGCCGAGATTACCCCGGCAAATGTGGATACCGTTACCCGCGAAGCGGTTAATCAGGTGATTTCTCTGCTGGATTCCGGCGCGCTGCGTGTAGCAGAAAAAATCGACGGTCAGTGGGTCACTCATCAATGGCTGAAGAAAGCCGTGCTGCTCTCTTTCCGTATCAACGATAACCAGGTTATCGACGGAGCTGAAAGCCGCTACTTCGATAAAGTGCCAATGAAATTCGCTGATTACGACGAAGCGCGTTTCCAGAAAGAAGGCTTCCGCGTAGTGCCACCTGCTGCGGTGCGTCAGGGCGCGTTCATCGCCCGTAACACCGTACTGATGCCGTCCTACGTAAACATCGGTGCCTATGTAGACGAAGGCACCATGGTGGACACCTGGGCTACCGTGGGCTCCTGCGCGCAGATCGGTAAAAACGTTCACCTGTCCGGCGGCGTCGGCATTGGTGGCGTACTGGAACCCCTGCAGGCTAACCCAACCATCATCGAAGACAACTGCTTCATCGGCGCGCGCTCTGAAGTGGTAGAAGGCGTGATCGTTGAAGAAGGTTCAGTAATCTCTATGGGCGTTTACATCGGTCAGAGCACCCGTATTTACGACCGTGAAACCGGCGAAATCCATTACGGCCGCGTTCCGGCGGGCTCCGTGGTGGTTTCCGGCAACCTGCCGTCTAAAGATGGTAAGTACAGCCTGTACTGTGCGGTTATCGTGAAGAAAGTGGACGCGAAAACCCGCGGTAAAGTGGGCATCAACGAATTGCTGCGCACCATCGATTAATCGGATATAACAAAAAGCGGGGGCAACCCCGCTTTTTTCATATCTGAGGGTGGCGAAAATAGATTTTTTCGTTAATTATTCAAAGGTTATGTTGAGATCAAGGGTACCGCTATGTACGATAATCTGAAAAGTCTGGGCATTACCAATCCTGATGAAATTGATCGTTACAGCCTTCGCCAGGAAGCCAACAACGATATTTTAAAAATCTATTTTCACAAGGACAAAGGAGAGTTTTTCGCCAAGAGCGTGAAGTTCAAATACCCACGCCAGCGTAAGACCGTCGTCGCAGACGGTGTAGGACAGGGATACAAAGAGGTTCAGGAAATCAGCCCTAACCTGCGCTATGTGATTGATGAACTCGATCAGATCTGCCAGCGCGACCGTACCGAAGTCGATCTCAAGCGTAAGATCCTTGACGATCTGCGTCACCTTGAAAGCGTTGTGACTAATAAGATCAGCGAGATTGAAGCGGATCTTGAGAAATTAACCCGGAAATAAAAGCAAAACGGCAATCCTTGATTGCCGTTTTTCGTGTTTGCGCCCTCTTCCTGTGAGGGATGGGGTGAGGGTACCATACCGCACTCAGCTATCGCTGTTCATCCAGCTGCAGCGCCACATACAGCAGCAGCCTGTCGTCAAAACTCCCCAGATCCAGCCCTGTCAGCTCCGAAATCCGGTTGAGCCGATACTCCAGCGTATTGCGGTGAATGAACAGCGCTTTCGACGTCGCCAGCGGCTGCACGTTATGCCGGAACCACGCCTGTAGCGTCCGGCGCAGCAGGCCATTGTTGTCCATCGCTTTCAGGCGCGCGAGCGGACGCGCCAGCTCATTGGCCTGCCAGCCACCGCGCAGGCTGTCGAGCAGTACCGGCAGCATCAGATCCTGATAAAAATAGCTGCGGCTTTCCGGCATTCGCTGTTTACCCACCATCATCGTGGTACGCGCCGTACGCCATGAGCGGGCAATACTGCCAGGTCCGGTAAAGTAATTTCCCAGGGCGACGCGAAAACGCAGCTGACCGTTCTCTTTCATACGGGAAATCAGCTGCTCCACACGACGACGGTGATCTTCCGCATCCCAGCGACCGAACGCGTTAAGTGCCGGCTTGAGCACCACCATTTCCGTCAGGGAAACGATCGCCACCAGGTTGTCACGCTCCGGCGTCGCCAGCGCATTCTGCAGTTGCTGCAATTCAGCCATTGCGCTATCGACCCCCAGCTGGCCGCTATCCACCTCAATCACCGCCACCACGCGTGGTTGGTTCAGGTCGATGCCCAGACGCTGAGCCCACTCGCTCAGCGCAGGCGTATGCTCCTCTGCCTGAATCAGGTTCATCACCAGCTCTTCGCGCAGACGGCTATCCTGCGCCAGCAGATGCATCAGGCGCGACTGCTCCAGCATCATCTCCGCCGTCATACAGACCAGCTCGCCATATTTACGCAGTGATTCGGGTTCGCCGGTCAGGCCTATTACGCCAACAATCTCCCCTTCGAGGCGCAGCGGTAAATTGATGCCCTGACGGACGCCGTGCAGGTGTTTCGCCACGGCATCATCGATATCCACGACCCGCCCCTGGGAAAGCACCAGCAACGCACCTTCGTGCAATTCCCCAATGCGCTCGCGATCGCCGCTGCCAATAATGCGCCCACGGGCATCCATTACGTTGATATTGGTATCAATGATGCGCATGGTGCGCGCCACGATGTCCTGCGCCATTTTGGTATCAAGATGCCAGCCAGCCATGTAGCCCTCCTGTGAGCAGTGCTCCAGCATAGGGGAGTTCGGTTACGGTCGCATTGTGCGAATGCACAAAGTCAGGGAGAGAAATGTGGACTTGTGGAAAAGGTCACAGAAACGAGAAAGCCCCTGCGAGCAGGGGCTTAAGAGGATTACTGCATCAGCAGATAAATAGAGGTGTCACCACGCTGAATATTCAACGCCAGCACGGATGGCTTGCTGTCGAGAATTTTGCGCAGTTCAGCGATGTTTTTCACCGGCTGCTGGTTAGCCCCCATGATCACATCACCTTTTTTCAGGCCGATACGGGCTGCCGGTGAGTTCGCTTTCACGTTATTCACCACCACGCCTTTATCTGCACCTTTGTTGCTCATCTCCGCCCCTTCAATCCCGCTGAAGATGGTGCTGGAATCGACCTGATTCTGGCTGCTCTGCTGCAGCTCCAGGCTCACGTTAACCGCCTTACCGTCACGCAGCAGGCCGAGCGTCACTTTGCTGCCAATTGGCATTGAGCCCACTTCGGCACGCAGGGCGGCAAAGCTGCTGATCGGTTTACCGTTCAGGGAGGTGATCACATCCCCGGCTTTAATCCCCGCTTTTGCTGCGGAGGAGTTCGGCATAACCTGGCTCACAAACGCGCCGCGCTGGGCGTCAACTTTCATCGCTTTCGCCAGCTCAGAGTTCAGCTCCGTACCCAGAATACCCAGCTCACCGCGTTTCACCTGGCCATACTGCACCATCTGTGCGGTCAGGTTTTTCACCATATTACTTGGGATAGCAAAACCGATACCGATGTTGCCGCCGTCCGGCGCCAGGATGGCAGTGTTAATACCAATCAGCTCACCGTTCAGGTTCACCAGCGCACCGCCGGAGTTACCGCGGTTGATCGCCGCATCCGTCTGGATGAAGTTTTCATAGTTCTCCGCGTTCAGACCGCTACGGCCCAACGCTGAGACAATACCCGACGTCACGGTTTCACCCAGACCGAACGGGTTACCGATGGCCACGGTGTAGTCACCGACACGCAGCGCGTCGGAGTCGGCAATTTTAATCGCCGTCAGGTTTTTAGGATCCTGAATCTGGATCAGTGCGATATCAGAGCGTGGGTCCTTGCCCACCACTTTGGCGTCAAATTTGCGCCCGTCGCTCAGTTGAACCTTAATGCTGTTGGCGTTATCCACCACGTGGTTGTTGGTCACGACATAGCCTTTCGCAGCGTCGATAATGACCCCCGAGCCAAGCGCCATGAATTTCTGCTGCTGGCCGCCGCCCTGGCCGTCATCCCCTGCGCCACCGCCTTGACAGAACGGAGAACTCTGGAATGGCGAACCGTCCTGGCAGAATGGCGAGTTATCGCCGAAGAACTGCTGGAAGTTACGCGGCATACGCGGCGTATTGACGGTCGTGCTGCCCTCAACGTTGATACTCACCACCGATGGCATCACTTTTTCGAGCATCGGTGCCAGGCTTGGCATCTGCTGCGCGGTTGCTGCCGACGACGCGGTCTCGGCTGCAGTAGCAGTCAGAGGAGACAGCGCTAAACCTAAACTCAGAGCCAGTGCACTCATTGCTAATGTGGTTTTTTTCATGTTTCTCAATCTCGATTTACAGATAACGCAAAATTGCTGTGTAACTCAGATTCGTTTTATACCGCTTAGTTCCGGCGATAAGTTTATGGAAAAAGTAAAAATTTATTGGTCGTCTTTACAAAACTCACCGGTTATTCCACAGCCATCAGCTTGCGGTACTCGTCCCAGGCATACAGATCGGTCATCCCGCTGATATAGTCCTGGATGAGACGACAGCGATAATAATATTCGAGCACCGGCCATTGAGGAGCGTGGCGATCCAGTTTGCCGATGGCTTCAACATAAGCCAGACGATGACGGGTAGAAAGTTTCTGATAAAGCCGGGACTCAATCGGTATTCGTCGCACGCGCTCGTGTTCCACCAGCTCGCTAAATTCATCGACCGATAATTGCAGCAGGGGTCGATAGATTTCCAGTAAGCCGCTGATAACCCGGTATCCCTGCAGCTCTAACTGTTCAACATCAGGGTGGCTGAAGACATGGCGCATTGCGACATGTTTATATAACTCAAGCAACTGACTAAAGCTGCTGTCATCCTCCAGCAACGCATGATTAAATTCCCCGCTAAAAATCATCGGCAAATTGTCAATAAAACGCGAGGCGGCGTAAGGCACCAGTTTATTTAATGTATTGACCCGCAAATACATAAAGAACTGATCTTCCGTACTGCGGCTTAATGTATTTGCGCGCGATTTTTCCCAGGCATTTTCGACGACCTGCGCAAACAGCGAACCTTTTTCATGTTTCCCCCACGCATCATAAAGATGCTGATACAACTCCTCGACGCTGAATATTCTTTTCTCAACGGCGTCTTCCAGGTCGGCAACACAATAGGAGATGTCATCGGCGGCTTCCATTATCCACGTTAACGGGAAGCGGCCATTTGCAGTCAATGAAAGTTCTTTACGTAGCCGCTCAATATAGGCTTCTTCAGAGAGATAATAGCCCGGCTTTTTCATCAGATAACTGTGCGAAGCGGGCGTTTCGCCCATCCACCAGGCGGGACGGGTATATTTGAGGATGCATCCCACCTGTGCC
The DNA here is from genome assembly GCF_003965585.1 of Enterobacter sp. WCHEn045836. Taxonomy (NCBI): domain Bacteria; kingdom Pseudomonadati; phylum Pseudomonadota; class Gammaproteobacteria; order Enterobacterales; family Enterobacteriaceae; genus Enterobacter; species Enterobacter sp. WCHEn045836. Next base: position 237,052 of record NZ_RXPT01000006.1, on the reverse strand, counting down.
CAGGTCAGGTTCATGCGCATCAGGGAGTGCACCAGCCGGATCCCCTGTGCATTGCCTTCAAAGTGACAGAGATCCTGACGCACTTTACGACGCAGATCGTTCAGCGCTTCTTCGCCTTCACGCAGACGTAAATCCCGGACCACGCAGCGGTCATCACTGAGCGGCTGGCTGACGGCATCTGACGGGAAGAGTCGCTGCCTGAACCAGTCGTTGATCGCCGCCTCGCCGAAATGGCCAAACGGCGGGTTGCCGATGTCATGCATCAGGCAGGCCATCTCAACAATGCTCTCAAAGGGCCCGGTCAACTCATCCAGACCATAGGTTTCCAGCAAGCGCTGCTCTTTGAGGCGGCTTAAAATCTCTTTGGCAATGTAGCGTCCCACCTGCTGAACTTCCATTGAGTGGGTTAAGCGTGTGCGCACGGCAGCGTTACGCTCAAGCGGAAACACCTGGGTCTTTTGCTGCAGACGACGGATGGCAGGCGAATTAATGATCCGCCCGCGATCGCTTTCGAAGATACGCAGGATCTCATGTTCGCTCTTTTCCCCCTGCGGCGAACGGAAACGTCGGTGCCAGTTAATTTTGGTGCGAAAATCGATCTGTGACATGTGCTCCCCCGCGTGAGAATGCGTTTCCCCTTAAGCGCATGATAGACTATGCATCTTAACAAGGCACATCGCGAGTAAATCTATGAAAATCGGCATTATTGGTGCAATGGAAGAAGAAGTTACGCTGCTGCGTGACAAAATTGAGAACCGTCAGACACTCTCTCTGGGGGGTTGTGAGATCTATACCGGTCAACTGAACGGTGTTGACGTGGCTCTGCTGAAATCAGGCATCGGTAAGGTTGCTGCTGCGCTGGGCGCAACGCTGTTGCTTGAGCGCTGCAAGCCAGACGTGATCGTTAACACCGGCTCTGCGGGCGGTCTGGCACCGACCCTGAAAGTGGGTGATATCGTCGTCTCCGATGAAGCGCGTTACCACGATGCAGACGTTACCGCATTCGGCTACGAATACGGTCAGCTTCCGGGTTGCCCGGCCGGCTTTAAGGCCGACGATAAGCTGGTTGCGGCGGCAGAAGAGTGCATTGCTGAGCTGAACCTCAACGCCGTACGCGGCCTGATTGTGAGCGGTGATGCCTTCATCAATGGCTCCGTCGGCCTGGCAAAAATCCGTCACAACTTCCCACAGGCAATCGCCGTTGAGATGGAAGCGACCGCGATTGCTCACGTCTGTCATAACTTCAACGTCCCGTTCGTGGTGGTTCGTGCCATCTCTGACGTGGCCGATCAGCAGTCTCATATCAGCTTCGACGAATTCCTGGTTGTCGCGGCAAAACAGTCCACCGTGATGGTGGAGAGCCTTGTGCAGAAACTGGCTCGTGGCTAAACATGCCGTCAGGGCGCTGGTCGCCCTGCTTCTGCTCGCACCGGCCTGGCTCTGCGCCGCGCCGCGTGTGATAACCCTCTCCCCCGCTAACACCGAACTGGCGTTTGCCGCCGGGATCACCCCCGTTGGCGTGAGTAGCTTTTCTGATTATCCACCTCAGGCCACGCGTATTGAACAGGTCGCGACCTGGCAAGGGATGAACATTGAACGCATCGTGGCGCTTAAGCCCGATCTCGTGCTCGCCTGGCGTGGCGGTAACGCCGAGCGGCAGGTTAATCAACTGACGTCGCTTGGGATCAAGGTCATGTGGGTGGATGCCGTGAGCATTGAGCAGGTCGCTCAGGCGTTACGATCTCTGGCTCCCTATAGTCCAACCCCGGCCAAAGCCGAGGATGCGGCAAAACAACTGCTCAGCGACTATGCGGCACTCAAAGCAAAATACGATACCCCCGTTAAAAAGCGCATCTTTTTGCAGTTTGGCAGCCAGCCGCTGTTCACCACCGGGAAAGGCTCTATTCAGAATCAGGTCCTGGAAGTCTGCGGCGGAGAAAATATCTTTGCGGCCAGCCGGATACCGTGGCCTCAGGTCAGCCGGGAACAGGTTCTGGCTCGCAGACCGCAGGCTATCGTTGTGGTCGGAAATGCGAGCGAGATTCCTAAAATTGAACAATTCTGGCAAAGCCAGCTAAAAATTCCGGTGATCCCCCTCACCAGCGACTGGTTTGAACGCGCCAGCCCGCGTATTATCCTCGCCGCAAAACAACTCTGTGCCGCACTGGCCGAGAGTCATTAACATAAGACCCCCTTCGAGGATTTAACGATGCTCGTTTATTGGCTGGATATTCTTGGCACAGCCGTTTTTGCTATCTCCGGCGTTTTACTCGCCGGAAAACTGCGCATGGATCCGTTTGGCGTGCTGGTGCTTGGCGTGGTAACTGCCGTTGGTGGTGGAACGATCCGTGATATGGCGCTGGATAATGGCCCGGTGTTTTGGGTGAAAGATCCTACCGATCTGGTGGTGGCGATGGTCACCTGCCTGTTAACTATCGTGCTGGTTCGCCAGCCCCGCCGGTTACCGAAATGGATCCTCCCGGTGCTGGATGCCGTCGGTCTGGCTGTGTTTGTCGGCATTGGAGTGAATAAAGCCTTTAATGCGGGGACAGGGCCCATGGTTGCCATCTGCATGGGCGTGCTGACTGGCGTAGGCGGCGGGATTATTCGCGATATTCTGGCACGAGAAGTGCCGATGATCCTGCGTACCGAAATCTATGCTACGGCCTGCATTATTGGCGGGATTGTACACGCCACGGCGTACTATACCTTTGCGATCCCGCTGGAAAATTCAGCCATGCTGGGGATGGTGGTGACGCTGGCGATACGTTTAGCGGCGATACGCTGGCATCTTAAATTGCCGACGTTCGCATTGGATGAGAATGGAAGATAAACGCAAAACGGTAACCGCAAGGTTACCGTTTTTAATCTTTTCTCCCTCTCCCTGTGGGAGAGGGCCGGGGTGAGGGCATCAGCCCGCCCCTCTTAAATACTGAACGAAGACCCACACCCGCAGGTGCTGGTGGCATTTGGGTTAGTCACCACAAAGCGCGAACCTTCCAGACCTTCGGTGTAATCCACCGAACCGCCCACCAGATATTGCAGGCTCATCGGATCAACCACCAGCGCGACGCCCTGTTTCTCGATAGTCATATCGCCGTCGTTAACCTGGTCGTCAAAGGTAAAACCATACTGGAAGCCGCTGCAGCCGCCACCGGTAATATAGACACGCAGTTTCAGATCCGGATTGTCTTCGTCGGCAATCAGGGTTTTCACTTTGTTGGCTGCTGCTTCGGTAAACTCCAGCGGCAACGCTACGTCATCACTCATCTTATGCTCCCATGAATACTGCTACTGCAATTGGGTAAAATTCACCCAATGCTTTTTGTCATTATCTAATACCCTGGTAATTCATTCAAGTATTCTGCATTGCGGCCCGTTCTGCCTCTTGCTTCGCCAGGGTGCGAGCAAGAATGGTGGAGTATAGCGGTTTTCCACCCAGGAATTGGGCTAATAGTGTCGCGCCGAGACAGGTAATGATCATTGGCAAAATGAGCTGGTAATTATCCGTCATCTCCAGCACCAGCACGATCCCGGTCAGCGGCGCGCGCAGGGAGGCCGCCAGCAGCGCCCCCATTCCGGCAACGGCAAACGTACCGGCCTCCAGATGATATGCCGGAAAACCGGCCGCAGCCGCCATGCCAAAGGCTGTGCCAAGCAACGTCCCTAGCGCCAGCATCGGGGCAAAGATACCGCCGGGCGCACCGGAGGAAAAACAGAGCACCGTCGTGATGACGCGAGAAATAAACATAAACAGAAGCAGACCCACGCTGAAGTTGCCTGCGGCCGCAATCGGGATCAGCCCGAACCCGCCGCCCGCGGCGTTCGGCTCAATGAACCCCAGAACGCCACACAAGCCCCCCAGCACGCCGCCCATCACCACCCATTTCGTGGTATTCCCGCCATGGATGCGCTGGAACATATCCTGCGCACGCAGGATAAAGGTGTTAAACAGCGGGCCGACAACACCGAATATCATGCCCAGGATCAGGTACAGCCACAGCGTGTTCACCGGCGCATTGGTCAGTTTCCCCACTTCGATCACCGGGCTTTCGCCATTGAAAATGCGAAACACAATGCTCGACATGATCACACCGGTAAAGACCGCTTTGATCGAGATAAGGTTATAGCGGAACTGGGCGCGCATCTCTTCGATTATAAACAGGATCCCCGCCAGCGGCGCGTTAAACGCCGCCGAAAGCCCCGCTGCGGCGCCTGTGGCCAGCAGCGTATGGCGCGCTTCCGCGCTGCGCATCCTGAACAGATCCCCCACCATGCGCCCGACGTTCCCGCCCAACTGCACGGTGGGCCCCTCTCGACCCAGCACCATACCCGCACCAAGCGTTCCCATGCCGCCGATAAACTTCACCGGGATGACGCGCCACCAGCGCACCGGACGCAGCTCTTCCAGCGCGCCTTCAATTTCAGGGATCCCGGAACCGCCCGCTTCCGGCGCAAATTTACGCACCAGAAAGTAGCCCACCATGGCAAATAGCGCGGACAACCCGAACGCCCAGACCCAGACCAGCCCTCCTTTGTCGGCGAAACCGGCCACCGTACCAATACGCCAGTTCAGTACCGCATTGACCGCCTTTTCAAAGGCAACCCCCGCCAGCCCGGCGAGCGTACCTACTACAGCGGCGGCCAGTAAAATTGCCAGCGGTGTCTTATCGCGGTTGAGCAAGCGCCGGATGCTGATCCGGTGTTGCGCGCGTCGGAACTGTTGTTCTTCAAAAGAAGGTGAGTCTGCTTTCATTACCGTTTCTTTTCGTCATACAAATCGCCACAGGGATTTTACCAGAGTGCGTCACGTCGTCCCGTGAAAAATACTTAAAAATTGTTTAGCAATGAAAGGGGCAAAAATTTCATTACCTTTCGCTGATCACTTAGAATAGTGTGCTTAATCATTTTATACGAACCAGGAACGACGCCATGAGCAAGTCTGAAAACCTCTACAGTGCAGCCCGCGAGCTTATCCCGGGCGGCGTGAACTCGCCTGTTCGCGCCTTTACCGGCGTAGGCGGAACGCCGCTGTTTATTGAACGTGCTGATGGCGCGTACCTGTTTGATGTCGACGGCAAGGCCTATATCGATTACGTCGGCTCCTGGGGCCCGATGGTGCTGGGTCACAACCACCCCGCCATCCGTAATGCAGTGATTGAAGCGGCCCAGCGCGGCCTGAGCTTCGGCGCGCCTACCGAGATGGAAGTCAAAATGGCGGAGCTGGTGACCGAGCTGGTGCCAACCATGGATATGGTGCGTATGGTGAACTCCGGTACCGAAGCCACCATGAGCGCTATCCGTCTGGCGCGCGGCTTTACCGGTCGCGACAAAATCATCAAGTTTGAAGGCTGCTACCACGGCCATGCGGACTGCCTGCTGGTGAAAGCGGGCTCCGGCGCACTGACCCTTGGCCAGCCAAACTCCCCGGGCGTACCGGCTGATTTCGCGAAACACACCCTGACCTGCACTTATAACGATCTGAACACCGTTCGTGCGGCATTCGAGCAGTATCCACAGGAGATCGCCTGCATCATCGTTGAACCGGTTGCGGGCAACATGAACTGCATTCCACCGCAGCCCGATTTCCTGCCGGGCCTGCGCGCCCTGTGCGATGAGTTTGGCGCGCTGCTGATTATCGACGAAGTGATGACCGGTTTCCGCGTCGCGCTGGCGGGTGCCCAGTCTTATTACGGCGTTGAGCCGGATCTGACCTGTCTCGGCAAAATCATCGGCGGCGGTATGCCGGTGGGCGCATTCGGGGGGCGCAAGGATGTGATGGAAGCCCTGGCACCAACGGGGCCGGTTTACCAGGCGGGTACGCTCTCCGGTAACCCGATTGCCATGGCGGCGGGCTTCGCCTGCCTGACAGAAGTCTCCCAGCCGGGCATCCATGAAACCCTGACTGATCGCACGACGCAGCTGGCAAATGGTCTGCTGGAAGCGGCTGAAGAGGCGGGTATTCCGCTGGTGGTGAACCACGTGGGCGGGATGTTCGGGATCTTCTTCACGGAAGCCCAAACCGTGACAAGCTATCAGGACGTGGTGAAGTGCGACGTTGACCGCTTCAAGCGTTTCTTCCACCTGATGCTGGAAGAAGGCGTCTACCTGGCGCCGTCAGCATTTGAAGCCGGCTTTATGTCCGTGGCGCACAGCGAAGAGGATATCAATAACACCATCGACGCGGCGCGTAAGGTGTTTGCGAAGTTGTAAGCACGTGCGGCGTGACGCCCTCACCCCGGCCCTCTCCCACAGGGAGAGGGAGCAAACCCTAAAACGTCAATCTTAGGATTGACGTTTACTTTTATTACCGACTCTGCTTTCTCAACAGATAAATAAAATACGGCGCGCCGATAAAGGTCGACAGCAGACCCGCCGGGATCTGATACGGGAACAGCACCATTCTTCCGCACCAGTCCGCCACTACCAGCATTACCCCGCCCGTCAGGGCAGACATCACGATATGCGGTATCGTCCTGCGGAATCCCATCATTCTGGCGATATGCGGCGCCATCAACCCGACAAAACTCAGTGGGCCAATGGTCATGGTGGCTGTGGCCGTCAGGCACGCCGCCAGCAGTAACAGCGCGACGCGCGTTGGCGTTAACGCCATGCCGACCGCACGTGCGGTTTCGCCCCCCAGCGGCAGGATCGTCATCCAGCGGCGACACAGGGGCACAATCGCCAGCAGCACGATCATCACGATCCCGGAATGCACCACCTGACTGCCGGTGGCGTTGTACGTTGAGCCGGAGATCCAGGTCAGGATCTTCGCCATCCGCGGATCGCCGCTCGCCTGCAGCATCATCAGCAGCATGGTAAAGGCGGTGCTGAGCGCCATCCCGGCCAGCAGCATCCGGTGAGGCGAAAACCCGCCGCGCCCGGAGGCAATCAGGATGATCATCAGCGTCACTGCCGCCCCGATGCTCCCGGCAGGCATCAGCCAGCCAAAGGCATTTCCCGGCACCAGGAACAGCATCAGCACCACGCCAAATGCGGCTCCCGAACTGATACCCAGCACTTCCGGGCTGGCCATCGGGTTGCCGGTCAGGCGCTGGATAATACAGCCCGCGACCGCCAGCATTACCCCGGCAATCAACGCCGAGAGGATACGCGGCCAGCGCCACTGCAGCAGTTCCTGGAGCAAATCGCCCGTTGCCCAGTGCCAGCCCACCGCATCGCGCCCGAAAGCAAGCGCGACGAACGAGACGATGATCAACACCGCCAGACCGGCCAGGCTGAACCACAGCACCGACTGACGCTCAGCATAAACTTTATCCCCCGCGTCCATCGCGGGAGCACTCATACTGCGCAGGCGTGGCAACAGCCACAGCAACAGCGGCGCGCCAACCAGTGCCGTTACCGACCCGGTAGAGACTTCCATCCAGACACGCGCCAGCCAGAGAATGATTTGATCGGAAAGCCAGAGGATCAGCGCCCCAATCAGCGGGGCCAGCAGCAGTCGCGCCAGCAGGCGACGCGCACCGAGCATTTTGGCCAGCAGCGGGGCAAACAGTCCGATAAAGCCGATAATCCCAACCGCATTAACCAGCAATGCGCTGAGGACAATCGCCAGCGTCAGCGCCGCCAGACGCGCCAGGGAGAGCGCCAGCCCCAGATTGCGGGCTACGCCGTCATCCAGCCCCATCAGCGTCAGCGGACGTAACAGCAGTAGCGTCAACATGGCGCCGCCAACGAGCTGCGGCCACAGGCGCTGCACAATGCTCCAGTCGGTCTGGGTCAGCGTACCGGTACTCCACAGGAACATGCTTTGCAGCTGATCGTGATGGAACAGCACCAGCAGCTGGTTGATTGCCCCGCAGTACAGGCTGACGACCAGCCCTGCGAGGATCAGCGTCACGGGCGAGAGACGTTTCCCCCAGGCCACGCCGAAGACCAGCGCGCCGACCACGCACGCGCCCGCAAGCGCGGCAAACTGCGAGGTTAACGCGCCAGGCAGTGCCCACAGCGTGGTCACCGTGATCCCAAGCTGGGCACCGGTCGCGACGCCAAGCGTTGTAGGCTCGGCCAGCGGGTTACGCAAAACCTGCTGGAACAGGACGCCCACCAGCCCTAACCCGGCTCCGACCAGCAGCGAAATCGACAGACGCGGCAGCAGGCTGTAGTGGAACAGCATTTGCTGAATATTATCGATATCCGGCGTAGCCAGGGCCGCGCCCCACTGCCCGCGCGGTAAGGCGGTCGAGAGGTTAAACCAGGTCAACGCCAGCGCGGTCAGGAAAATCAGAGCCAGCAACAGCGCCGGGAAACGGGCAATACGCGTACTCATGCTTTTCCCCCCAGCGCGCTATCCAGCACCCGGGCGAAGTGCATGGCCGACAGCGTCGCGCCGTAGAACCAGACCGCCGGTGCACGCGTAAAGCGTTGCTCACGCACGAACGGCATCGCCTGCCACAGCGGTGTCGCCATCAACGCCTGCATTTCACGCTCGTTGCCGTGATCGAAGCACAGCACGTCCACATCGCGGAACGCCGCCAGACGGTCGATACCGACGGCGGTGCTGCCCCAGAAGGTCATCTCCCCTTCCCAGGCATTACGAATACCAAAACTATCGAGCACTTCCTGGAAAAGGCAGTTTTTACCGAACACCAGCATATGGCGCGCATCCAGCAGCGTCACCATCAGCAGCGGGCGGTCTCCGCGATGGGCAAAACGCGGCTTCAGGGAGTCAATCAGAGCATCAAACTCAGCGAAATGTTGTTTGGCTTCCGCCTCACGATTGAGGAAATGCGCCATCTCGTTGATGGAGTTTTTCGCCATCGTCAGCGGTTTTTTTCCGTCACTGAAGGAGAACCCCCGCCCAGGCGCAATACGCGCCATTGTCTCTTCTGACGGGCCATACCCCGCAGACCAGAACAGAAATGACGGCTTCATCTGCGTCAGCAGCTCAAGGTTAGGCTCCGTTCGCAGACCAATATCAATGACCGAATCGGGCAGCGCCGGCTCGTTCACCCACAGCCGGTAGTTGGGAATATCGGCGACACCATACGGCGTGACGCCCAGTGCCATCATCAGTTCAACAGGTAACCACTCCAGCGCCACAATACGGTGCGGATCGACGGCAGCCGCTGCCCGCGCGAGGTTCATCTTTAACAGCAGCGGTGAAAGTGCCATGGCCGTCAGCAGGCGGCGGCGGCTCAACAAAGTAGAATTCAGCATCAGTAAACAAAGCTCACCGGAGCAGCCCCACCAGGATGAGGCAGGATCCCCATGGGAATACCGTAAATGTGTTCCAGGGTTTCACTTCGCATCAGTTCCGACGGTGTCCCCTGGGCAATCATCTCCCCGCCGCGAAGTGCGACAAGATAATCGCAGTAGCGCGCCGCCATGTTGATATCGTGCAGGACCGCGATAACCGTCAGGCCACGCTGCTGGCTCAGGCGGTGCACCAGCGCAAGCACATCAACCTGATGAGCGATATCCAGTGCGGAAGTTGGTTCGTCGAGCAGCAGGCAGCGGCTGTCCTGCGCGACCAGCATCGCAATCCATGCTCGCTGACGTTCACCCCCGGAAAGGCTGTCGACCAGACGGTGCGCCAACGGCTTTAATCCCACCAGCGCAATCGCCTCTTCCACTTTCTCTCTGTCGGCAACACCGAAGCGCCCGAGCGCGCCATGCCACGGATAACGCCCGATCGCCACCAGCTCACGCACCGTCATCCCTTCCGCCTGGGGCAGTTGCTGCGGTAGATAGGCGACTTTGCGCGCAAAGGCTTTACTGCTCCAGCTCTCCAGAGGCTGTTCATCCAGCAAAATATCCCCTTCTGAAGGCGGCTGATGACGGCCCAGCATTTTCAGTAACGTCGATTTACCGGAACCATTGTGACCAATCAGGCCGGTAACTTTACCTGCGGGGAACGTCAACGAGAGCGGGTGCAGCAAGGTGCGCCCGGGAACACGAAAGGAGAGTTGATTGAGCGTAAAAGTGGTGTCGGAGTGCGTTTTATTGTCCTGCATATCAGCCAACTTAAATAAAAAGGGCACGGCGAACCGTGCCCGAAGAGAGATTAGAAGCGGAAGGTCGCGGTGGCCACAACCTGACGTCCAGCTCCCCAGTAGCATGCGTACTCGCTATAGCAACTGGAAACGTACTCACGGTCAAAGATATTGTTCACGTTGACGCCAACTGAAGATCCCGGCAGCCCAAAGCGCGCCAGATCGTATTTCACTGTCGCATCCGCCAGCGCGTAACCCGCGACGTTAAACGATTCGTAGGCTTTCGGAGACGTTGAGGAGTAGTAGGAAACGGTGTTGCCGATATAACGCGCACCCGCCCCCAGCGTCAGACCGCTCAGTGCCGTCTCGTGGAAGGTGTAATCCGCCCACAGAGAGGCCATGTTACGCGGCACTTCCGCCGGGCGACGACCTTCATACCAGGTATCGTGTGTGTATTTTGCATCGGTGAAGCTGTACGAAGCCGTCACGTTCACGTTGGCTGATACGGCCGCTTTCGCTTCCAGCTCAACACCACGGGAACGAATTTCGCCCCCTTGCACGCTGAAGCCGCTGGTCGGGTTAGCCGGATCGGCCGTCAGATTATTGTTTTTGGTCAGCTGATACACAGCGGCCGTCACCACCACAGGCAGATCTTTCGGTACGTATTTCACACCGGCTTCATATTGCTTGCCGCGCGCCGGATCGAACGGTTTTCCGCCCTGAGTGGTGCCCGAAATCGGTTCGAATGATTCGCTATAGCTGAAGTACGGCGTGATACCGTTGTCGAACAGGTAGTTAATCCCGCCGCGCCAGGTGAATGCCTGATCGTTAATTTCCGCGGTAGAACCGGTAGTACGGGTCAGCGCAGAGGTTTTCGCAAAGTCATAGCGGCCACCCATTGTGAGTACCCACTTATCCCACTCAGCTTGATCCTGCGCGTACAGGCCGGTTTGCTCCTGACGATTAAGCACTTTGTACAGGTAGTAAACGTCGACGTTCGGATTGCCATACGCAGGCTTTGTCATGCTGATCGGATCGGCAGTACCGTAGTCTGCGTTGATATCATTACGCATACGAAGGTAATCGACCCCGGTTAACAGGGTATGATCCACGGCACCGGTCGCAAATTTTGACTGGAGCTGAGTATCAACGGTGAACGAGTTGAGATCTTCGTCTGAACGTACATACGCGCGGCTGATTTGCGCCGGAGCGATATAGCCGTTGCCGTAGACGGAACGATAAAGGGTGTTGATTTTGGTGTAGCGCAGGTTTTGACGCAGGGTAAAGGTGTCATCAAACGCATGCGAGAAGCTGTATCCCACCATTTTCTGGCGACGGGAGATCTTATTGTCTTCCTCGCCTTCGTTAAAATCGGTCGGCAGCTTGTGCGCTTTTCCGTTGGCATCATAGTAAGGCACAACGGTCCCTTCCCGCGGCAGCCAGCCGTAATAGCCCGCGTCCGGATCGCTCTGGAAGTTGCTCAGGAAAGTGAAATCGGTTTTGTCGTCAGGACGCCAGCTGAAAGCAGGTGCAATGGCATAGCGAGTGGATTTGACCATCTCCTGCTGCGCATTTTCACTACGACCCAGACCGGTCAGGCGGTATGACCACACGCCGTCATCATCAATCGCATCGCTGAAATCAAACCCGGTCTGCCACAGGTTATCGGTGCCCATCTTGAACTGAATTTCTTTCAGCGGCTCAGTGGTCGGTCGCTTGCTGACCATGCTCACAACACCGCCCGGATGGCTTTTGCCGTACAGTACAGACGTTGGGCCACGCAGCAGTTCCACGCGCTCAAGGAAGTACGGATCCATGGACGCTTCAGAATAGTTATCGCCCTGCAGCTTCATCCCATCGAGATACTGGTTGGTATTCACGGTACTGGAAGTGGTGAAACCACGAATCGACACCACATCATATGTCGTTGAGGCGCCGCGGGTGGCAAAAACGCTCGGCGTATAAGCCAGCGCTTGCTTGACCGTTCCCGGCTGCTTCATGTCAATTTCTTCACGCGTAACGACGGAAATCGACTGCGGCGTCTTTTCTATAGGTGTATCGGTCTTGGTCGCCGTCGCGGTTCGTTTCGCCGCAATCGTTGGTGCAGGCCCCCAGGCACTTTCCTGTGCAGCCGGAGCGGCAGTGACAGTGATGGTTTCTTCTTTTTTCGGGGTTTCGGCAGCATGGGTATAAGCAGACATGCCGGCAACCGCTGTGGCTACGACAACTGCGATTTTACGCAGCGACGTGTTAATTGGCTGAGCAGTATTGGAAAGCGCCATGGTGTATCTCTGATGGAAAAGTGAATGATAACGTAAACGAGAATTATTATTATGACCGCAGCATAATAGGCGAAACGTTGGCCGTATAGCAAGCAGTAAGCGGCCCTACGAGAATTAAGGGTTTAAGAAATAACCAGGAGAAAACGAAGGGTTAATCAGAATTAAAACGAGGGTTAATAAAATGGGGAAAACGGGTAAAAAAATCCCCCCTTTCGGGGGGATCTGGAACAGTTAGTTACCGCCGAACATATCTTTAATCCAGCCCGCGACACCGTCGCTGTCTTTCTTCTCGTTCTGCTGCTGCGGCTGTTGTTGCTGCTGCGGCTGCTGAGGCTGAGAAGACTGGTCGAACGGGTTGCCCGTCGGCTGCTCTGGCTGGCTCTGCTGGCACAGGGAGTCCGGGTTGGTGGTCCAGACAGGCAAGGTACGCATACCGCCGCCACAGACAAAGTTTCCGGAACTGTCCACGCCCATATCCACGATATCTTCCGGTGCAACCAGATCCAGCGGCACCGGAGACTGATTCGCCAGATAACGCTGGTAAATCGACATCGCCCCGCTCGCACCATACAGTTTGGTTGGCTGGTTGTTATCGCGGCCCACCCAGGTGATCACCACTTCACGACCATCAATACCGGCAAACCAGGTATCGACGTTATTGTTGGTGGTCCCGGTTTTACCCGCCAGATGCAGGCCCGGATACTTCGCACCCAGTTGACGGCCGGTACCACGTTGCACAACCTGCTGCATCGTCCACAGCGTCATATAGGCTGCCTGCGCCGGAACGGCACGTTCCGCCTGTGGGAAGCTCTGGTACAGCACGGAGCCATCTTCGGCGATCACCGAACGCAGGGCTGACAGCGGTGCACGGTTACCGCCGCTGGCAATGGTCTGGAACGCCTGTGCCACTTCGATTGGCGTCAGGTTTAACGCCCCCAGGATCATGGCTGGTACAGGGTGCAGCTGATCTTTGGCGACGCCCAGTTTCTGCCAGGTGTCGACAATCGCCGGCAGACCCAGCGCCATCCCCAGGTTTACCGTCGGCACGTTCATGGAGCGGGTCAACGCATCCACCAGCATTACCTGGCCGCTGAACTGTTTATCATCGTTCTGCGGTGACCAGACCTGGCCGTTAGGCTGACGCAGGGAGATCGGCGCGTCGGCAATCCAGGTATTCAGGCGATACAGATTTGGCTGACTCAGGGCAGTGAGATAGGTTGCGGGCTTCGCCAGTGAACCGATCGAACGGCGCGCCTGCATAGCACGGTTGTAGCCTGCAAACTGCGGCTCAGCCCCGCCCACCATCGCACGGACTTCACCCGTGTTACGGTCAACCACCACCATCGCGGTTTCCAGATCGCTCAGCTTACGCTGTTTCTTCAGCGCCGGAATGCCCTCAACGGCCGCTTTTTCTGCCGCATCCTGCGCCACGGAGTCAAAGGTGGTAAAGATCTTCACGCCGGAGAGATCTTTCACTTTATCACCGAGCTTGCTCTGCAGCTCCTGACGCACCAGCTGCATAAACGCAGGCTGAGGCGAGATCACACCGCCGCGCGGCTGCACGCCAAGCGGACGTGCGCTCAGCATGTCGTACAGCTCCTGGTCAATCACCTGCTGTTGTTGCAGCAGACGCAGCACCAGGTTACGACGCTCCAGCGCCAGTTTCGGGTTACGCCATGGGTTATAAATGGACGCCCCTTTCACCATGCCCACCAGCAGCGCCTGCTGATCAAGGCTCAGCTCCTCCACCGGGCGGCCAAAGTAGTACAGGCTCGCCAGCGGGAAGCCGCGGATTTCGTTATCACCGCTCTGACCGAGATACACCTCGTTCATATACAGCTCAAGGATACGATCCTTGCTGTAACGCGCGTCCATCAGCACGGCCATGTACGCTTCGTTGGCTTTACGCCAGTAAGAGCGCTCGCTGGAGAGGAACAGGTTCTTCACCAGCTGTTGGGTAAGCGTACTCGCCCCCTGCACGGTACGTCCGGCAGTCAGGTTAGCCAACACCGCACGGCCAATGGAGTAAAGGCTGATACCATCGTGCTCATAGAAGTGACGGTCTTCGGTAGCCAGCAGGGTGTCCACCAGCAGGTCCGGGAAACCGTTACGGGCGACGAACAGACGCTGTTCACCGTTCGCCGAAGAGAGCATGGTGATAAGACGCGGATCGAGACGGAAGAAACCGAACTGGCGGTTGTTATCCATGTTCTCGATGGTTTCCAGACGATCGCCGTCAAAGGTCAGACGCGCACGCACCTGCCCCTCTTTGCTGTCCGGGAAATCGAACGGACGGCGGATCATCTCAATGGTTTTCGCCTGCACGGTAAATTCGCCAGGACGCGTCATTTTCGACACCTGACGATACTGGGTGGCTTCCAGCAGTTTCACCATCTCGTTCTTACTGATCGACATGTCGGGCTCAAGGTTCACCATGCGGCCATACACCGCCGCAGGCAACTGCCAGACTTTCCCGTCGATACGGCTGCGGATCTTCTGATCCAGATAAACGCCGTAGATCGCCATCAGCACAACAAAAACAATGAACAGCTTCAGCAGCAGCCAGAACCAACCGCGTTTGCCCCGAGGCTTACGCCCTTTGCCTTTTCCTTTACGCGGCATCGGTTCTTCATCCTCATACTCGTCTTCATAGTCATCGTCATAGTCCTCATCTCTGAGGCGACGACGGCTCACCTTTTCTTTCGCCGGACGCGTTGGTTTTCCCTTACGCCCAATTGGCTCGCGGTCATTCCCCGCCATGCTTTTTCTCCGCAACGTTCAGGCGCAAAGGCCCGATTCTCATTTCTTCCACTGACCTGTGAAAGAAGAAATCTCTCAAAATTGCTTTTCTCCCTCTCCCTGTGGAAGAGGGTCGGGGTGAGGGCATCAGGCCGCACTCCCCTTTTACGAATATTTCTTCGTCCGCCGTGTCGGCGCCGTATTCGCCGGATCGTCCGGCCAGACATGTTTGGGATAACGCCCTTTCATCTCTTTTTGCACTTCACGGTAGCTCCCCGCCCAGAATGCGCCCAAATCGCGGGTGATCTGCAGCGGGCGATGCGCAGGTGACAATAGCTCAAGCACCACGGGCACGCGCCCCTCGGCGATAGACGGCGTGGTCGCCTCACCAAACATCTCCTGCATCCGCACCGCCAGTGCCGGAGGATTATCCTCGTGATAACGAATGGCAATCCGGCTGCCGGTCGGCACAGTGTAATGCCCAGGCAGTTCACTATCCAGACGTTGACGTAACGACCAGTCGAGTAAATTCTGTAACGCCACCTTAACATCAAGCGCTTTCAGCGCCCGCAGCGAGTGTACACCGCTCATTTGCGGCAATAACCAGGTGTCCAGAGACGCAAGTAACGTGTCGTCATCCACCGCCGGCCAGGCATACTCCGGCAACCAGCGTGCGGCACAGTGCAGACGAATACGGTACTGCTCGGCCTCCGGTGTCCAGTTCAGAACACCTAATCCTTTTTCCCGGATACCGTTCAGCATCGCCTGGTGCAACTCCTCTTCCGACGGCTTTGCCAGCGGCTTCGTCCCCATGGTCAGTTTACCTATCTGACTACGACGAAATGCCTTCAGGGTGCCCTGCACATCATCCCACTCAACGATGTCGGACTGCTGAAGCAGTTGCGGACACGCCCGCGTGAGGGCATCAATATCCACAGCCACGGCCTGCAAAATACGGGCATCAGGAGAGTGGCTACCCTGCAGTAAGAGCGGCGCAATCAGCCATTCATGGCGCGTCAGGGCGTCATCGCTGTCCAGCATAGCACCCATGCCGTTTGCCAGTTGATAACGTCCATCCAGCCCGCGACGACGCGCGATCCTGTCGGCAAACGCCTGCGCCAGCAGGGGCGCAATGCTGTCAGCGTCCGGCGTACCACCACGGCTGTTAAGCCGTTTACAGAGTTGCTGCGCGCGCTGCTGCCAGTTCCCCTGATTGCGCGAAAAGGCCTGGGCCAGATCAGAATTTGCACCACGAGGCGGCTCCTCAAGGATAGCCGCCAGTTTTGCCGCCGTGGCAATTTCATCATCGCCCTGCGCGGCCACCAGCATCGCCGCCAGCCGGGGATCGTTACCCAGCGCGGCCATTTTCTGCCCGCGCGATGATAACCTGTCGCCGTCCAGCGCGCCTAACTGAGTCAGTAAGGCGCGCGCCGCCGCCAGGTTTACCGCCGGGGGCATATTGAGCCAGGTCAACTGTGCGGGATCGGGGCAGCCCCACTGCAACAGTTCCACGATCAGCCCCGAAAGATCGCTTTGTAAAATTTCCGGCGTGCTCTGCACAGCCGCGCGTTCGGCCTGTTCTGGGCTGATGAGATGCAAACAGATGCCAGGCTCAAGACGCCCGGCACGGCCAGCACGCTGAACCATTGACGCCTGGCTGATGCGTTGCGTCAGCAGTTTCGTCAGCCCGGTACGCGGGTCAAAACTGGCTACTCTCTCCTGGGCGCTGTCCACCACCAGGCGAATGCCTTCGATGGTCAAACTGGTTTCGGCAATATTGGTGGCCAGTACCACTTTACGCTGCCCCGTCGGCGCGGGAAGGATGGCCTTGCGCTGGTCACTCAACGACAGTGCGCCGTAGAGCGGGCAGAGCATTACGTCGCTGCCCACGCGGGCGGCGAGCTGCGCCTGCACCCGCTGGATTTCGCCAACGCCCGGCAAAAACAGCAGCAGCGAACCGGATTCCTGACGCAGCAAGTCGGCAGTGGCGATAGCCACCGCTTCATCGAAACGCTGATGGGCAGGAAGCGGCTGATAGCGGCGCTCAACCGGAAACGCACGCCCTTCGGAGGTGATGACCGGCGCATCCGGTAACGTCTGCTGTAGCCGTTCGTTATCCAGCGTGGCCGACATGATGAGCAGTCGAAGATCGTCCCGTAACCCCTGCTGGACATCCAGCAACAGCGCCAGCGCCAGATCCGCCTGCAGGCTGCGCTCGTGGAATTCATCCAGAATCACCAGCCCGATGCCGGTCAGTTCCGGATCGTTTTGCAGCATACGGGTGAGGATCCCTTCAGTCACCACTTCAAGCCGTGTAGACGGGCCAACGCAGGTTTCGGCGCGCATACGGTAGCCCACCGTTTCGCCCGGTTTTTCATTCAGCAGTTCCGCCAGGCGCTGTGCCACGTTGCGTGCGGCCAGTCTGCGCGGCTCCAGCAGGATAATCTTCCCGCTGATAATACCTGCGTTGAGGATGTGCAGCGGTAACCAGGTGGACTTACCGGCACCCGTAGGGGCGTTAAGTAAAACCTGCGGGGCATCCTGCAAGGCAGCGAGCAGTTCAGGAAGGACGACGGCGACCGGCAATGAGGACACTAACAGCTCCAGAGGGTTAACATTAGTCGGCGTACATTGTAGCATCGGCGCATATCATTACCGAGTCCCCTGTATGTCTGAGTCGAAACGACTGTTTTTCGCCATTGAGCTGCCCACGCCGATCCAACGACAAATTGTTCGCTGGCGCGCCGAACACTTCCCGCCCGAAGCGGGCCGCCCGGTTGCCGCCGCAAACCTCCACCTGACGCTGGCTTTTCTGGGCGACGTCAGTGGAGAGAAACAGCGCGCCCTGGCGGCGATGGCCGGTCGGATTTCCCAGCCGAGGTTCACGCTGACCCTTGATGATGCGGGGCAATGGCTCCGCTCCCGCGTCGTCTGGCTGGGGACGCGCCAGCCGCCGCGCGGATTATTACAGCTTGCAAATATGCTGCGCGCCCAGGCGGCGCGTAGCGGGTGTTATCAGAGCCCGCAGCCGTTTCATCCCCATATTACGCTGCTGCGCGATGCCGGTCAGGCCGTTGCCATACCGCCACCGGGTTTTCACTGGGCCTTTCCGGTGACCTCATTCGCGCTGTACGAATCTGTTTTTTCACAAGGACGCACCCGCTATACGCCGCTCCAGCGCTGGACGCTGGGCGATACCCTAAGGAATTCTGATGAAGTTTAGTCCTGCACTGCAACGCGCCACGCTTATCCAACGCTACAAGCGTTTTCTCGCCGATGTTATTACCCCTGAGGGGGAACAGTTAACGCTGCACTGCCCCAATACCGGGGCAATGACAGGATGTGCGACACCGGGTGACACGGTCTGGTATTCCACGTCAGAAAATACTAAACGCAAATATCCCTATACCTGGGAAATGACGCAAACCCAGCAAGGGGCATTTATTTGCGTTAACACCCTGCGTGCGAATCAATTAGTTAAGGAAGCCCTGACCAACGGAACCCTTCCCGAACTGGTGGGTTACGGCACGCATAAATCAGAAGTGAAATATGGCGATGAAGGCAGCAGAATTGACTTTATGTTACAGGCGGAAGACCGCCCCGAGTGCTATATTGAAGTCAAATCAGTCACGTTAGCGGAACAGGAAAACGGCTTCTTCCCGGATGCGGTCACGCTACGGGGACAGAAGCATCTGCGGGAGCTGATGAGTGTTGCGGCGGCGGGCAAACGCGCCGTATTGCTGTTTGCGGTTTTGCACTCAGCCATTGAACGATTTTCTCCAGCCCGCCATATTGATCTCAAATACGCGCAATTGTTGAATGAGGCACAAAAGCAGGGGGTAGAGGTTTTGGCTTATAAAGCGGAACTTTCTGCCGATAATATGACTCTGAGATCCTCTCTTCCCATTGTCTTATAAGGGATTAGACGATTGATGATTAAGTGTTCTGGCCGCGTGCGCAAATACGCTTTTCCTCACAGGCTTGTCAAGTGTTACGTTTAGATAATTGCCATACGGAAAAGCATCTGCTATTTATAGCGACCTGATTTTTCCCCCAACACGGGGATCGATAGTGCGTGTTAAGGAGAAGCAACATGCAAGAAGGGCAAAACCGTAAAACATCGTCCCTGAGTATTCTCGCCATCGCTGGGGTGGAGCCGTATCAAGAGAAGCCGGGCGAAGAGTATATGAATGAAGCCCAGCTGTCGCACTTCAAGCGTATTCTTGAAGCATGGCGTAATCAACTCAGGGATGAAGTCGATCGCACCGTTAGTCATATGCAGGATGAAGCGGCTAACTTCCCGGATCCGGTAGATCGTGCCGCTCAGGAAGAAGAGTTCAGCCTGGAACTGCGTAACCGTGACCGCGAGCGCAAACTGATCAAAAAGATCGAAAAAACGCTGAAGAAGGTCGAGGACGAAGATTTTGGCTACTGCGAATCCTGTGGTGTTGAAATCGGCATTCGTCGCCTGGAAGCGCGTCCAACCGCCGATCTGTGCATCGACTGTAAAACGCTGGCAGAAATCCGCGAAAAACAGATGGCGGGTTAATCCCGGTCCTGTTTACCCACTCCAAAGGCGGGAGTCTCTCCCGCCTTATTACTGTTGATATGTCTGAATCTCACTATATCGGGCGCTTCGCGCCATCCCCCTCCGGTGAATTACATTTCGGCTCGTTAATTGCCGCTCTCGGCAGCTACCTGCAGGCGCGCGCCAGCCTGGGCAAATGGCTCGTTCGCATTGAAGATATTGATCCTCCGCGTGAAGTTCCCGGTGCAGCAGACACCATTCTGCGTCAGCTGGAACATTACGGTCTTCACTGGGACGGCGACGTTCTCTGGCAGTCAACACGTCACGACGCCTACCGCGAACGTCTGGCCTGGCTCGCGGAGCAGGGGCTGTCCTATAACTGCACCTGCACCCGCGCGCGCATCCAGAGCGTGGGGGGCGTCTATGACGGCCATTGCCGCACGCTCAATCACGGCCCGGAACACGCCGCCGTACGTCTGTTGCAGCGCGCTCCCGTGCTCCACTTTAACGACCTGCTCTCCGGTGACATTCAGGCGGATGAGCGCCTGGCGCGGGAAGATTTTATTATTCACCGCCGTGACGGACTGTTTGCCTATAACCTGGCGGTGGTGGTGGATGATCACTTTCAGGGCGTCACCGAAATTGTGCGCGGGGCCGATCTGGTCGAGCCTACGGTGCGGCAAATAGCGTTGTATCACCAGTTTGGCTGGACAGCGCCGGATTACATTCATCTGCCGCTGGCCGTCAACGAGCGGGGCAGTAAGCTGTCAAAGCAAAACCACGCCCCTGCCCTGCCAGACGGCGATCCGCGCCCCGTTTTGATCGACGCGTTGCGATTTCTCAACCAGAATGTAACCCATGAATGGCAGGATCTGCACATTGACGAACTGCTGAAAATGGCCATTGCCAACTGGACGCTCAGGGCAGTGCCAAAAATCCAGCATTCTCAAATGCGTTGCGCTGAGCTATGATTAGCCGCTTTTTTCATAACAAAACACACTACGAGGTGTACCATTTTTACCCGAGTCGCTAATTTTTGCCGTAAAGTGCTAAGCCGCGAAGAGAGCATGGCGAATGACGCTATTGCGCAACCCCACATGTCGGTTATTCCGCGTGAGCAGCACAATATTTCCCGCAAAGATATCAGTGAAAATGCCCTCAAGGTGCTCTATCGTCTGAATAAAGCGGGCTACGAGGCCTATCTCGTTGGCGGTGGAGTACGTGATTTACTGCTGGGCAAAAAACCCAAAGATTTCGACGTGACGACCAGCGCCACGCCCGAGCAGGTGCGTAAATTATTCCGCAATTGCCGTCTCGTTGGCCGCCGTTTCCGTCTGGCTCACGTCATGTTCGGGCCAGAAATTATTGAGGTGGCGACGTTCCGTGGACACCACGAAGCGGGGGCATCCGATCGCACGACCTCCCAGCGCGGCCAGAACGGTATGCTGCTGCGCGACAACATCTTCGGTTCTATCGAAGAAGATGCTCAGCGTCGCGATTTCACCATCAACAGCCTTTACTACAGCGTGGCGGATTTCACCGTGCGTGATTACGTCGGCGGCATGCAGGATCTGAAAGAAGGTCTGATTCGCCTGATCGGTACGCCGGAAACCCGCTATCGCGAAGATCCTGTGCGTATGCTGCGCGCCGTGCGTTTCGCCGCCAAGCTGGATATGCGCATCAGCCCGGAGACGGCAGAGCCGATCCCGCGTCTGGCGACGCTTATCAACGACGTGCCACCTGCCCGTCTGTTTGAAGAAGCGCTAAAACTGCTGCAAGCCGGTCACGGATTTGAAACCTACAACCTGCTGCGCGAATATAACCTTTTCCAGCCGTTATTCCCGACCATTACCCGCTACTTCACCGAAAAGGGTGACAGCCCAATGGAACGTATGATCGCACAGGTGTTGAAGAATACCGACACCCGTATCCGCAACGATATGCGCGTGAACCCGGCGTTCCTGTTTGCGGCAATGTTCTGGTATCCGCTGCTGGAAACCGCTCAACGCATTACCCAGGAAAGCGGTCTCGCCTATTACGATGCTTTCGCGCTGGCGGCAAACGACGTGCTGGACGAAGGCTGTCGTACGCTGGCCATCCCGAAACGGATCACCACGCTGGTGCGCGATATCTGGCAGCTTCAGCTGCGTATGTCCCGTCGTCAGGGCAAACGCGCCTGGAAGCTGATGGAGCATCCTAAGTTCCGCGCGGCCTTTGATCTGCTCTCTCTGCGTGCTGAAATTGAACGCAATCAGGAGCTGCAGCGTCTGGCGCAGTGGTGGGCCGAGTTCCAGGTCTCCGCACCGCCGGAGCAAAAAGATATGCTTACCGGCCTTGATGAAGAGCCGGCACCGCGTCGTCGTCACCGTCGTCCGCGCAAGCGCGCACCGCGTCGCGAAGGCACCGCATGACCCTCGCGTATATCGCTATCGGCAGCAATCTGGCCTCTCCGCTGGAGCAGGTTAATGCTGCCGTTCAGGCGCTGGGTGAGATCCCCCAGAGCCGGATCGTCGCTGTCTCCTCTTTTTACCGCACACCACCGCTGGGACCTCAGGATCAGCCTGACTACCTGAACGCCGCCGTGGTGCTGGATACCGCGCTGGATGCCGAAACATTGCTGGATAACACCCAGCGAATCGAGTTGCAGCAGGGCCGCGTGCGCAAAGCCGAACGCTGGGGACCCCGAACCCTGGACCTCGACATTATGCTGTTTGGCAACGAGGTGATTAACACCCCACGCCTGATTGTGCCGCATTACGACATGAAAAATCGTGGGTTTATGCTCTGGCCGCTGTTTGAAGTTGCCCCCGATCTCACCTTCCCGGACGGCATTCCGCTCAGGGACATTCTGGACAACCTCCACGCGGAAAAACCCGCTCGCTGGTAAGCCTGCAACCCTGCCCATTAGCCATAAAATAATTGTGGCTAATCGACTACCTAAAATCATTGTTCCCTCGAATGTTACTGTTAGAATGCGCAAAGATTCGCTTTTGGGCTATCAGGAAACAGTATGAAACCAACCACCATCTCCTTACTGCAGAAATGCAAACAGGAAAAGAGACGCTTCGCCACCATCACCGCATATGACTACAGCTTCGCCAGACTGTTTGCCGAAGAGGGTATCAACGTCATGCTGGTCGGGGATTCGTTAGGGATGACGGTACAAGGGCATGACTCCACCCTGCCGGTCACGGTCGAGGATATTGCCTACCACACCCGTGCCGTGCGCCGTGGCGCCCCCGCTTGCCTGCTGCTTTCCGATCTGCCGTTTATGGCCTACGCCACGCCAGAGCAAGCTTTCGACAATGCGGCGGCCGTGATGCGTGCCGGTGCCAACATGGTCAAAATCGAAGGCGGCGCCTGGCTTGTGGAAACGGTAAAAATGCTCACCGAGCGCGCCGTGCCGGTGTGCGGTCATTTAGGCCTGACGCCACAGTCCGTCAATATCTTTGGCGGTTACAAGGTGCAAGGCCGTGGTGATGCCGCGCAGACGCTGTTTGATGATGCCCTCGCGCTGGAAGCGGCTGGTGCACAGTTGCTGGTACTGGAATGTGTCCCGGTGGAACTGGCAAAACGCATCACCGACGCGCTGTCGATTCCGGTGATTGGGATTGGCGCGGGCAACGTCACCGACGGTCAGATTCTGGTAATGCATGACGCCTTTGGTATTACCGGCGGTCATATCCCGAAATTCGCCAAAAATTTCCTTACTGAAGCGGGCGACATGCGCGCCGCGGTCAGGCAGTATATTGCCGACGTCGAATCCGGTGTTTACCCGGGTGAAGAACACAGTTTTCATTAAGGAGTCTCGTTGTGCTAATCATTGAAACCCTGCCGCTGCTTCGCCAGCATATCCGTCGTGCGCGACAGGAAGGTAAACGTATTGCACTGGTCCCGACCATGGGTAACCTGCATGACGGCCATATGAAACTGGTCGACGAAGCGAAAGCCCGCGCAGATATCGTGGTGGTCAGTATCTTCGTTAATCCAATGCAGTTTGATCGCGCAGACGACCTGGCGCGCTATCCTCGTACGCTGCAGGAAGATTGCGAAAAACTGAAAAAACGCCATGCGGACTTCGTCTTCGCACCGGCACCTGCGGATGTGTACCCTCAGGGTACGGGAGAGGCAACGTACGTTGACGTCCCGGGTATTTCCACCATGCTCGAAGGGGCAAGCCGTCCAGGCCATTTCCGCGGCGTATCGACCATCGTCAGCAAGCTGTTCAATCTGGTGCAGCCTGACGTCGCCTGTTTCGGTGAGAAAGATTTCCAGCAGCTGGCGCTGATCCGCAAGATGGTGGCCGATATGGGCTATGATATCGAGATCGTGGGCGTGCCGATTGTGCGGGCTAAAGATGGTCTGGCGCTCAGCTCCCGTAACGGTTATCTGACCGCTGAGCAGCGTAAGATTGCCCCAGGATTAAGCAAAGTCATGAACACCATGGCAGAGCAACTGTTAGCCAAAGAGTTGTCCGCAGAGGAGATTGTCGCCCTCGCTGAGCAAGCGCTGAACGATAAAGGCTTCCGTGCTGACGACATTCAAATCCGTGATGCCGACACCCTGCTTGAGCTGACCGACGCCAGCAAACGCGCGGTTATTCTGGTGGCAGCATGGCTCGGTCAGGCGCGACTCATCGACAATAAAGTGGTCGAGCTGGCGTAGTCTTCTTACCCTCCCCTCTTACGAGAGGGGTTAACGCATGATGATTAAAGGTACACGTAATGATTCGCAAAATGCTGCAAGGTAAGCTTCACCGTGTGAAAGTCACGCAGGCCGACCTGCACTATGAAGGCTCCTGCGCGATCGATCAGGATTTTCTCGACGCGGCGGGTATTCTTGAAAACGAAGCCATTGATATCTGGAACGTGAACAACGGTAAACGTTTCTCCACCTACGCTATCGCTGCCGAGCGCGGGTCTAAAATTATCTCCGTCAACGGTGCCGCCGCGCACTGTGCCGACGTGGGTGATATTGTGATCATCGCGAGCTTCGTCATGATGTCCGACGAAGAGGCGCGCCGCTGGCAGCCTAAAGTGGCCTACTTTGAAGGTGACAACGAGATGAAACGCACCGCGAAGGCGATCCCGGTGCAGGTTGCCTGAATCCGGTGAGGAGCGGATTTCTCAGGATCCGCTCCTTCAGTGACAATAAGTACTTCATACTTTTATCGCTAATAACATCACTCCTCATTTATTTATCCTGTTTCCCTCCCCCATCGCGCCTGTTTTTTTTAAAAAATACATTTCCCTAAATAATATAATAATGGAAATGATCCTTACCATTTATAATTTATATCGTACCAGAATGCGTTCGACGCGCTAAAAAAACTCCTCCCTGCATTCTTTTATAGAATTTTCAAGATCATTTTCAGTAACTTATCCGGACCCTCACTTTTTCTAACGATGATATTAAGCAATTTTAAATACCCAACGCATTCAGAGATCCCTATCATCTTTTTTGCTTGAATTACATCAGTGAAATGTTTTTTAAATGGAATTTTAATCATGTTAAAAAAAACGCTATTAGCTTCAGTTGTAACTTTATTCGTAACAGGTTCTTTTTCAGCAACTGCAGACACAGATCTGGGTTTAATCACCTTTGATGGTGCAGTAACTGATACAACATGTAATATTTCCACTTCTAATGGTGAAGCACAAAACAATATCACCATCACCTTACCGGTTGTTAAAAAATCTGAGGTTGAATCCACCACCGTCGATACCGGCGTCGGCTCTAAGAATTTTGAACTGCTGCTCACCAACTGCCCTGAAACATTAAAGAGTGCGTCTGCAAACTTCATGTCTAAAAATATGGGTGCCATTGCAAACGGTACCATTGAACCTGACGCCGGCGTAGCAGGCGCAGCAACGAACGTTGCACTTGCCCTGTATAACAATGCCCCAACAACCTCTTCTCGTATTATGGTCGGCCAGCCAGACAATAATACGCAGAAAGCCGACCTGAATGCAGGTTCCGCTAAACTGTTCTACCGCGTTGCTTATGTCCCTGGCGCCAACTGGGTGAAAGACACGAATCCTGTACAGTCAGGTAAAGTCAGCGCCAACGCTTACTTCACCATGAGCTACGAATAATTTATCCCTGCCGTTAATGTGCCCCGCTGGGCACATTTTTCGTATTTTTTCGAGAATATACATGTACGTACTGAATATTAAGAGCGGATTAAAAGCCCTGCTGCTGGCCTCGGTGAGCGTTTTTGCTCTTAACGCCAGTGCAGATATTGTCATTTCTGGCACCCGAATCATTTATCCTGAATCGGCAAAGGACGTAACGGTATCGATGGATAACCGTGGCACCCGGCCTTTACTGGTACAAACCTGGCTCGATGACGGAAGAGATAGCACCAATCCTCAGGAGCTCAAGCTTCCCTTTATTGTTACCCCCCCGGTTTCGCGTGTTGAACCGCAAAAAGGGCAAACCGTCAGAATCACCTGGCTTGGTCAGACATTGCCAAAAGATAAAGAGTCCCTGTTCTGGTTTAACGTTCTGGAAGTTCCGCCAAAAGCAAAGGAGAGCGACAACCAAAGCATGCTTCAGCTTGCTTTCCGTACCCGCATAAAACTCTTTTTCCGTCCTACAGGGTTGAAAGGGGAACCGACAGAGGCAGCCAAAAATCTTAAATGGTCTCAAACCCGACAAGGGCAAAAAGTCGTTTTAAGTGCGAAAAATGACTCGCCGTATTATGTTTCGCTGGCGAGTGCATCGCTTATTTCAGGCGGTAAACGTTACGAGATCGAAACGCATTATATTGAGCCGTTCTCAAGCCAGACAATGAATGTGAAAAACGCCCCCCTGACAGGCAATAGCAAAATAACCTGGCAAGCCATCAATGATTACGGTGGAATTGATAAATATGAGTTTATACAGAATTGACCCTGTATTCATTTCATATCATTCGCAAGAACTATAATTGGCTTTGCTCTGGGACAGAGTTCATCATGCACTTTAGACGTTCGCTACTATGTTTATCGATAAGTGCGGTATTGCCGTTATGTGCATTTGCTGCTGAAAATAATAAAGAAGAAGACGTGCAGTTTAACGAGCAGTTTCTTTATAACACCGGTGCATCAATTGATGTCAGTCGCTTTTCAAAGGGCAACCCTGTAATTGCCGGAACCTATAAGGTGAAGGTAATTATTAACGGGAAACCTTCCGTTACCACGGATCTTCTCTTTAAGGAGAATGGCACTCCACGCGCCACGCCCTGTATCACCCCTAAACTGCTCACTCAGGCAAATGTCACCATCGAGCAACTTAAACAAGCAGAGGGGGATTCTGAGGACACCTGTGTCTCTGTGTCGAACGCCTATCCCGGGTCACGCGTGGCTTACGATCCTTCCACTCAGGAGTTAGACCTTTCCATTCCGCAGGCTTTCGTTATTCAGCGTCCCTCAGGGTTTGTCGATCCTTCGCTTTGGGAAGACGGTA
Organism: Enterobacter sp. WCHEn045836; assembly: GCF_003965585.1. NCBI lineage: Bacteria > Pseudomonadati > Pseudomonadota > Gammaproteobacteria > Enterobacterales > Enterobacteriaceae > Enterobacter > Enterobacter sp. WCHEn045836. Next base: position 210,098 of record NZ_RXPT01000006.1, on the reverse strand, counting down.
TCCCGGTAGCCATGCTCTCCTGGGATCTCAATGGCTGGCACGCCGACACACCTGACTCCACCACGGATACGGCCTATGCAGGCTTACGCTATGGGGCAAATCTGGGGCCATGGCGACTCCGCGCACGCGGCAACCTGAACTGGGATCAGGATTCCGGTACCCATTACGCCAGCCAGGACATTTATCTTCAGCGTGATATCACGCCCCTTAAAGCGCAGTTTATCGCCGGAGATTCCTATACCCGTGGTGACGCCTTCGATTCCATTAGCCTGCGCGGGGCGCGTTTATATAACGATGACCGTATGCTTCCTAACGGCATATCAACCTATGCGCCGGTGATCCGGGGAGTCGCAAACAGTAATGCCAAAGTCACGATCGCCCAAAGTGGCAATACGATTTACGAAACGTCTGTACCGCCAGGGCCATTTGAAATCTCGGATCTCAGTACAACAGGTTACGGAAGCGATCTTATCGTCACGGTAGAAGAGACGGATGGGAGCAAACGTTCCTTCTCAGTCGCCTATTCTTCCGTCGCGCAAATGCTTCGCCCTGGCTACTTGCGATGGGATATCGGCGTAGGTGAACTGCGTGACGACAGCCTGCACGACAAACCAATGGTGGGATATGCCACGGGGTATTATGGCTTAACCAATACCTTCACGGGCTATGCAGGGCTGGAATACACCGATAGCGATTTCTACGCCGCATTGCTGGGTATTGCGATGAACACCCGTGTGGGTGCATTCGCCTTTGATGCCACGCATTCTGACGCCCGGATTGACGGCTTACGACATCTCACCGGCGAAAGTTATCGCATCTCCTACAGCAAACTCATGGAAGCCACGAATACCTCTTTCAACGTCGCCGCTTACCGGTTTTCAACGTCTGACTACCTCAGCCTGAATGATGCAGCCTCGTTGACCAATGAGATCAAATACCGTGACAGGGAACGTAACCCTGAACGTAATAACCGCGATGTGTATCAGACCTTCCAGCGCATGAAAAACCAGATCCAGGTAAATATCAGCCAGCCGTTGAAAATGGCTGACCTTGATTTGGGATCGCTGTATGTCAACTCAACCTGGCAGGACTACTGGAATGAAAGTAGTTCGTCCGCGCAATACTCCGTTGGCCACAGTCATTCGCTAAGCTGGGGAAGTTATAGCCTCTCCGTGCAGCGCACCTACAATGAGTTCGGGGAAAAAGATGACAGTGTCTATCTGAACCTCACTATTCCATTCGACACGCTGATGGGTAACGGCAAGCGTGCGGGCGGATTCTCCTCACTCACGACGGGCATCGGCAGCGATTTACAAGGTGGCGGGAGTTTTAACGCCAGCGTCAATGGCAGCACTGAAGATAATCGCTTCAGTTACAGCATTACCGAAAGCACCACGCGTAATGACGATACGTTAAACCAGCTCAGCGGCTACGGCAGTTACAACGGCCCGCATGGACCGATGAGCCTTTCCGTCTCAGCCTCAGATGACGATTCGCGGCAATATTCTGCCAGCTATAGCGGCGGGTTGGTTCTGCACTCGGGTGGCGTAACACTTGCACCCGGCAGCATCAGCGAAAGCGATACGCTTGCGTTGATTAAAGCAGAGGGAGCAGACGGTGCCCGCGTCTCTACCGGTAACGGCGAAATCGGCGCCTCAGGCTATGCCCTTATGCCCTATCTGTCCGCCTACCGTGAAAACAGCGTAGGTCTTGATATCAGCGAGATGCGCTCTGACGTGGAAGTGAAAAATACCCGCTCCACCACCGTTCCCCGCAGCGGTGCCGTTGTGCTGGTTAACTTTGAAACCGATCAGGGGCGTTCCGTGTTAATGGAACTGACGCGTGACGACGGTGGATTTATTCCATTAGGCGCCGATGTGCAAACCGACCAGGGCGTATCCGTGGGTAGCGTGGGTCAGGCCGGGCAAGCCTGGATCCGCGGAATTGAAGATAAAGGAACGTTAAACATCGTCTGGGGAAGTGAGCCGGGCTCATCCTGTAGCGCCACCTACCAGATCCCACCGGATGCGAAAAAGATTGGACCGACAACGCTGCTGACGGGCCAGACCTGCCACGTTACAGCCTTATAAAGGGAGTTAAAACATGCTTTTTAAAGCCTGGAAAAAAACAGGATTCTTTATTTTAAGTACAGGGCTGATGGCCCTGTCACTGGAATCATACGCCGACACACTCGATATTACTTTTACCGCTAATATCCGCGACACCACCTGCGATATGAAAATTGAAGGCGGCAGCGGTGATGGCAGCAGCAACGTTATCCCCATTGGCACTAACGGCAAGGTGCGCCTGGATTACATCATCCTGAAAAATGCCAAAGCGACGACCAACTTTAAACTCAAAATGGTCTCCTGCCCGTCAAGTCTGACATCGCTGAAAACAACCATTAGCGGTAGTGCCAGCCCTGTAACTACGGCCATTAAGAACTCACTCTCCGGCGAAGGCAGCGCGGAGCATATTGGTGTGGCGATTTCCCGCACCGCCACCCCGGATGCCCCGTTTGTCATCAATTCATTCACCGATACGCAGCGCCTCATCTGGTCGAGCGGAGAAATAAGTGCTGGCGAGGTTTCACTCCTGGCGACGCTGGTGGAAACCGCAAGCGGGCAAGGCACGACCGGCAACTTTAGCGGTATCGCTACGTTTAATTTCACCTATGAATAACTGGCAGCAATACGGAGCGTTGAGATGAAAAAGAAAATGACATTACTGGTGCTTGCGATGACTGCCACCCTGCCTTCCGTTGCGTTAAGCACCATTACAGGCACCACAAGCGTTGAGGCCACGTTTACGTCCACCATAGAGGCCGGCACCTGCAATGCGGAGATACAAGATGCCGGCGGAGCACCTATAAGCATTTTACCGTTTGGCGACGTGTTTAAGTCCGACCTTGTGAGCAAGAACCGAAGAGGGGCATTCAAAATCGCGTTCACCAATTGTGCCGGGGTCAAAAATGCCGCCATTCAGGCCACGCCGGGGGCAGGCGGGTCGTGTACCGGTAATGCTAAAAATGGAACCTCGTATGCCGCCGGGCATAACGTCGGTTTTGAAATCTGGAAAGGCACTGTCGACTCAGGCTCCCTGTTGAACTGCGCCACAGCCCCGACCTCTCTCGTCAACCTCTCTAACGGGACGGGGAAGTTTGAAATGGATGCGCGCATCGTCATTGCGCAAGATAAAACGATTTCTGACGTGACCACGGGGTCGGTCAGCGCACCAGTGACGTTTATCGTGACCTATCAATAATGTTAATTCAGACAGGTAGCTTAAACAGGATGTTCCACTCCCGCTTCTTTATTAAAAATAGGGTGTCCTGGCTCACCCTCTGCCTGGGTTTTCCCGCTGCGGGGATTACCTCAAGCCTGGAAATGGATATGACGGCAAACATTATCAACAATACGTGCCAGGTGAGTATTCCTGATAGCGGAAACGTAACGCTGCCAACGGTGGGAAGGGCGTGGTTTTATACTGCGGATGGCGCCGATCGCCTTAAGCCAGCGGACCCCGCAGGAGGAACACGCTTCATGATTCAGGTGTTGGACTGTAGCGGGGATGAATCCGGAGCCGGGCAAGCGCTGCACTTTACCTTTAAACCGCAGGCTGCCCAAATTGATGGCATTTCCAAACAAATATTCAGTAATGAGACGTCCGCCATCGCAGGCGGCGCAGAGAATGTGGGGATTGTCATTTTTTCAGAATCCAGTAATCAAAACGTCCTCGACAGCGAGGGGCAGTCTGATGTGGCAGTCAAAATAGCCACGCCATCAGACCAACAAAGCTATTTGAAAGCGTATAACTTTTACGCCCGCTACCAAAATTACGGCCCGGTCAGCGCAGGAAAAGTGACCGCGCGCGCATTGGTCAGCGTGACATATCGCTAACAGGCAACGCTAAAAGGAAGAACTATGGCACAGCGTCCTGGGATAACTGTTTCCCCACGTTTTTACGGTTTTATTATTTTATTTATGTGCTTAACCATGAGTGCCTTTTACGCCAGTGCAGCCGAGGAGTGCCAGATTGGGAGTGCTAAGCCACGTGCGGTTGGCGATTTTACGGGTGGAAAACCGACGTTAAGAGCGGTGGATGCCGTCACCGCTCCCACAAAAATCAGTACCCTCTATCCCTTAAGCCTAACCCCCCGGTTGATGAGCGTATGCTCAGGTGGACAACATGGAGAAAACATCTTTACCGCAACACGGGCTACCCTGCAGGTGGGCAGCATCGACGGTAAAGCCTTATTCAAAACCAATGTGACCGGCATTGCTTATGCCCTGGCGTTTCGAACAATAGGTACGGGAGTCACGGCCTATTTTGCCCCCAGCACAAACTGGTTTCTGACGTTACATTTGGAGGATCAGGATGAATTATTGCAATACCGAACCTGGGAGGCCGCGGTCGAGTTTTATCAGCTTCCCAGCTTTGCCGGGGTTCCCGCGGAGGTGGTCTCCGTTGGCCCTGCCGGAGGGACTATCGGAGACTTTGGTATTGGCGATCCCTATGCACCTAATGATGACCATCCAGGCACAACCATCAGCATTGCCGACATGGCATTCACAACACCAATAATAAAACCAACCTGCACCCTTACGGCCCCCAAAACCGTGGATCTGGGGGATTATGGTGTATCCGACCTGGAGAACGATAACACCTTAAACGTATATGCGGCGGTGTCCGGGAATTGCACCAACACACGTAAAATCACCATGAAGTTGACCACCAGTAAGACCACCGGCACTGATGGCACATTACTCGCCAATACCGCATCCTCGAATGCAGCAAAAGGCGTAGGAGTGTTTCTGATGTGGCCGGACAACAGCCAGGTGGTGCCTAATTCCACTAACAGCTATACCACGCGGGAGAACACCACCATTGCATTATTCAGCCGGTTACTTACGGCCCGGTTAGTTAAGTCTGGTACAGAAAAAGTCACCTCTGGCACGTTCAGCACCATCGGCACCCTGCAGTTCACCTATGAGTAATTTATCCCTGCGGCTGGTTGCTGATCAGCCGCGACATCGTCTCCAGCGAATCCGTTCTTAAGATATACAGGCGTTTCAGTAAGAACGGATTATCCCCCGGCTTAACCTTCCCTTTCACCGTCGTGACGGCCAGATGAAAACCGGCGTCATTCGCGGCTTTTATCGCTTTGTTGTCGTAGCCACCAAAGGGATAAGAGAGATACAGCACGCGCGGGTTAAACTGCGCCAGCCCCCGGCGCGAGCGTTCAAAATCAAACAAAATCACGTGGTAGCTGCGGCTCAGTAAAATCGGATGTTTAATACCATCGACGCGGTGCAGGAAGTGCGTGTGGGACTGAATATCGAACACGTCCTGGATGCCCTTCAACTCCTGAACGCTCATAAACTGCAGCGATTTTGGATCCCACTTCTGGGGATGGCGCTTAATGCGCGATGAGATGATAAATGCCGTGGCGTTAAACCCGTACTCTTTCAGAATCGGGTAAGCGTAGCGGCTCACGGATTTCAGCCCGTCATCAAAGGTGATCACCACCGATTTGGCAGGCAGGTTCATTTTGTTACGCACGTACCCTTCCAGTTGATACATCGTCAGGGTGGTATACCCCTGGTCGCGCAGCCAGGCCATCTGGTTATTGAACGCACGCACGCTGGTGGTGGTAGACGTATGTCGAAAACGCGTGTTCTCTTCATCACGCAAAATATGATGGTAGGTCAGAACCGGGAGGCCGTTATCTTCCTGCGCATCCAGGCTGCTGATCCACGCCAGACGGTTACCGATGCGAATCTGGTACCAGGTCTGGTTTAAGCGGTCCTTGAGTTTGCTTAAAACCGGGTAACGCAGATTGGCACTCAACGTTCCGAATGGCGCACTGCCGCTGGACGGCGCGTTGTACACCGGCGTGTCTTTCCAGGTGATCAGGTTTTGATTACTGAGCGGCTTATTAAGATCGCCAAGGCTGTCCTCAACGCGCTGCTTTCCCTGCACCTGCTCCAGATGGCCTTTATCAATAAAGCCTGTCCCAAATCCGAAGCGAAACTCGTAGTAATCCGCAGCGGTAGGCACAACGGCGAGGATCTGTCCGGCGCTGACATGGCCGACGTTCACGACTTCATTACCCACCTGCGCCCAGATAGCCGCATCCTCGGTGGTTTGCATGTACTGGGCTGGAAGACCTTGCTGACTTAATAAACTGGCTGATGCCCCACCAGAGAGAACCAGCAGGAACAGGAACAAAATACGCGTGAACATGTCTGTGATATCGGTACGAATAAACTGATGCCATTGTAACAAATGCACCATCAATACCAATGTTTAATTCTTATACAGGTCGTGAAGCAGGACAAAGGGAGGATTTTTCTGTTGTTGATGCCACAAGCTGCTGACGCCCGGCTCACCTTGTGCCACGATGGCATGGCGAAACTCTGCGCTGCTTAATAATTCACGCTGTGGATACATTAGCTCCAGTAAGGGAAGGTTAATGCCGGAGATCACTTCACAGCAGTCGTGTTTGTGGCTCAGTAAGGAGGCGGCGCGATACGGCGCTGCACCCGATTTATCGGTGAGAAAGATAACACCTTCGCCGGTGTCGGTTTCATGCAGAGCATCGCACATCATCCGGCTCAACATGTTGGTGCTCAGCCCTTGCCAGTAATTCACCGCGCGACACTGCGCCAGTGGACCAAACCTGGCTTCAAGCTTTATCAACATCTCCTGCGCCTGTTCATCGTGGCAGGTAATGACCCATCCCAGCATAACGTTCTCTCCTTAGCAGGCGAGTAGTTTAGCGGAGTGAAGATTAGCTTACGGTGATAACAGTCAAAGAAAAGTGCCCGGCAACCAGAAAGCCACCGGGCGGAAGGTTAGCTGCGCAGTCCGCGCCCGCGCTGGATTAAATACCAGCACAGCAGGTAGAAGGCGACGATAAACACCACCAGCACCGCCACTGTGGTAAACAGCGGAACGTCAGTAATACCGAGGAAGCCGAAGCGGAACCCGCTGATCATGTAGACAATCGGGTTCAGGTGCGACAACGCCTGCCAGAACGGCGGCAGCAACGTCAGGGAGTAGAACACCCCACCCAGATAGGTCAGCGGGGTCAGGACAAAGGTCGGGATCAGGCTGATATCGTCAAACGTTTTGGCAAACACCGCGTTCAGCAGACCGGCAAGCGAGAACAGGATCGCCGTCAGCAGCAGCGTCAGCCCCACGAACAGCCAGGAGTGCACCTGGAACGGCACGAAGAATAAGGAGATAGCCGTCACCAGGATCCCGACGCACAGGCCGCGGGCCACGCCGCCGCCGACGTAGCCCGCGATGATCACATGCGTTGGTACCGGCGCCACCAGCAGCTCCTCAATGTTGCGCTGGAACTTAGCGCTAAAGAATGACGAAGCCACGTTGGCGTAGGCGTTGGTGATCACCGCCATCATGATCAAACCCGGAACGATAAACTGCATATAGGTAAAGCCGTGCATCTCACCAATGCGGGAACCAATCAGGTTACCGAAGATGATGAAATAGAGCGTCATGGTGATCACTGGCGGCACCAGGGTTTGTACCCAGATGCGCATAAAGCGGTTAATCTCTTTCGCCCAGATGCTTTTCAGCGCGACCCAATAAAGATGCGTCATGCCTTGTCTCCTTGTTTATCCTGCACCAGAGAGACAAACAGCTCTTCCAGTCGGTTCGCTTTGTTGCGCATACTTAAAACCTGAATGCCCTGGGCACTTAACTGGGAGAAGACGCTGTTGATGCCCTGCTCCCGCAATACTTCGACTTCCAGCGTGGAGGTATCGACCAGACGATACTGGTACCCTTCAAGCTTCGGCAGCGCGCTTTTTGCCGCCAGATCGAGAATGAACGTCTCTGATTTCAGCTTCGAGAGCAGATCCTTCATCGAGGTATTTTCCACCAGCTCACCGTTCTGAATGATGCCGATGTTGCGGCACAGCATTTCCGCCACTTCAAGGTAGTGCGTCGTCAGAATAATGGTGGTGCCTTTGTCGTTGAGATCCTTCAGGAACCCCCACATTGAGCGACGCAGCTCAATATCTACCCCGGCGGTGGGCTCGTCGAGGATCAACAGTTTTGGCTCATGCATCAGCGCACGGGCAATCATCAGACGGCGCTTCATGCCGCCAGACAACATACGCGCACGTTCGTTACGCTTTTCCCACAGATCAAGCTGCTTCAGGTACTTTTCGCTTCGTGTTAACGCTTCTTTTCGCTCAACGCCGTAGTAGCCCGCCTGGTTGACGACGATCTGCTGTACCGTCTCGAACGGGTTGAAGTTAAACTCCTGCGGTACCAGCCCGAGCTGGCGTTTGGCGTTGACCACATCTTTTTGCAGATCGTAACCAAAGACGCTGACCCGGCCAGAGGTCTTATTGACCAGCGAACTGATAATGCCGATGGTCGTCGATTTCCCCGCGCCGTTCGGCCCCAGAAGCGCATAGAAATCCCCTGCCTCTACTTTGAGATCTATCCCGCGTAGCGCCTGAACGCCGCCCGGATAGGTTTTTTTAAGCTGCTCAAGCTCCAGTGCAATCGCCATGAATTAAACTTACCTTAGGTTCTGACACACGTTGTGTGGTTTCATTAAAAGTCGGGTTACCCTATAGTAGCGCAACGCAATCACTTGGTTACAGGTCGCTAACCTCCATGAACAACATAGATACACTCATCAGCAACAATGCACTATGGTCAAAAATGCTGGTGGAGGAAGACCCCGGATTTTTTGAAAAGCTTGCGCAAGCGCAGAATCCACGCTTTCTCTGGATTGGATGTTCCGACAGCCGTGTTCCGGCTGAGCGCCTGACGGGCCTTGAGCCCGGCGAACTGTTTGTTCACCGTAACGTTGCCAACCTGGTGATTCATACCGATCTCAACTGCCTGTCTGTGGTTCAGTACGCCGTTGACGTTCTGGAAGTCGAGCACATCATTATTTGCGGTCACTACGGCTGCGGTGGCGTGCAGGCGGCGGTCGAAAATCCGGAACTGGGGCTCATCGATAACTGGTTGCTGCACATCCGCGATATCTGGTTCAAACATAGCTCACTGCTGGGTGAAATGCCGCAGGAACGCCGGATGGACACGCTGTGTGAACTGAACGTGATGGAGCAGGTGTATAACCTGGGTCATTCAACGATCATGCAGTCAGCGTGGAAGCGCGGGCAGAAGGTCTCTATCCACGGCTGGGCATACGGTATTCATGACGGTCTGCTGCGTAACCTCGAAGTGACCGCCACCAACCGCGAAACGCTGGAACAGCGTTACCGTTCAGGAATTGCCAACCTTAAGCTTAAGCACGTGAACCATAAATAAAGCCGGGGGTTTTCTCCCTCTCCCTGTGGGAGAGGGCTGGAGTGAAGGCACCAGGCCGCACTACTCGTCCAGAAGCACAACCTTCCCAACATACGGCAGATGACGATAACGCTGCGCATAGTCAATGCCGTAACCGACGACGAATTCGTCCGGAATGGAGAAGCCCACAAACTCCACCGGCACCTGCACTTCACGACGGTCTGGTTTATCCAGCAGAGTACAGATGGCCAGGGATTTCGGCTCGCGCAGGCTCAGGATCTCGCGCACTTTAGAAAGCGTGTTACCGGAGTCGATGATGTCTTCGACGATCAACACATCTTTGCCACGAATATCTTCATCCAGATCTTTCAGGATTTTCACATCACGGGTTGTGGACATGCCGCTGCCGTAGCTGGAGGCGGTCATAAAATCGACCTCATGTGACACCTGCACTTCACGGCACAGATCTGCCATGAACATGAAAGAGCCACGCAACAGACCGACCAGCACCATTTCGCTGCCGCTGTCCTTGTAATGTTCGGTGATTTGACGACCCAGTTCGGCGATACGCGCTTTGATCTCGGCTTCCGGGATCATCACTTCAACAGTATGTTTCATATTACTAACCATATGATTTTAATGAAAATCTCTCAATGCGGATGAACGTTATTCCGGCATCGATACGCAAGCCAGCCATTATATCAGTAAATGGCTAAGCCTGGCGCATGAGTTATAAAAAGCAAATATTGTGATTCCGATCACACTTGTTAATACCTATAATTAGTTGCTAGCAAATTATTAACAAAAACTGACGAGTACACTTTCTATGGCTGAAACAAACTCTAAACAGCCGCGTCTACTGGTGACACTAACAGCGTTATTCGCCGCCTTCTGCGGCCTGTACCTGTTAATCGGTGGCGTCTGGCTGGTCGCAATCGGCGGCTCCTGGTACTACCCGATAGCGGGTCTGGTTATGCTTGGCGTAACCGTCCTGCTCTGGCGTAGAAAACAATCCGCACTGTGGCTCTATGCTGCATTACTCCTCGCCACCATGATCTGGGGCGTCTGGGAAGTCGGTTTCGACTTCTGGGCACTGACGCCGCGCAGTGACATTCTGGTCTTCTTCGGTATCTGGCTGATCCTGCCGTTCGTCTGGCGTCGCCTGATCGTGCCTTCCAGCGGTGCCGTTGCGGCGCTGGTGGTTGCCCTGCTCATCAGTGGCGGCATCCTGACCTGGGCCGGCTTTAACGATCCGCAGGAGATCAACGGAACGCTGAACGCAGAGTCAACCCCTGCTGCGGCTATCTCGCAGGTCGCGGACGGTGACTGGCCGGCGTATGGGCGTAACCAGGAAGGTCAGCGCTACTCCCCGCTGAAGCAAATCAACGCGGACAACGTGAAAAACCTGAAAGAAGCCTGGGTATTCCGTACCGGCGATCTGAAGATGCCGAACGATCCAGGTGAGCTGACCAACGAAGTGACGCCGATTAAAGTGGGCAACATGCTTTATCTGTGTACGGCGCACCAGCGTCTGTTCGCGCTCGACGCGGCCACCGGTAAAGAGAAATGGCACTTCGATCCGCAGCTGAACTCCAACCCGTCGTTCCAGCACATCACCTGCCGTGGCGTCTCTTACCACGAAGCGCGCGCGGACAATGCCAGCCCGGACGTCATTGCCGACTGTCCTCGCCGCATTATGCTGCCGGTGAACGATGGCCGCCTGTTCGCGATTAACGCCGAAACGGGCAAGCTGTGCGAAACCTTCGCCAACAAAGGTATCCTGAATCTGCAGACCAACATGCCGGACACCACGCCGGGTCTGTATGAACCCACCTCACCGCCCATCATCACAGATAAGACTATTGTGATTGCTGGTTCGGTCACGGATAACTTCTCCACCCGCGAAACCTCTGGCGTTATTCGTGGTTTCGACGTAAACACCGGTAAACTGCTGTGGGCCTTCGATCCGGGCGCGAAAGATCCTAACGCGATCCCGTCTGATGAACACACCTTTACCTTTAACTCGCCAAACTCCTGGGCACCGGCCGCGTATGACGCGAAGCTGGATCTGGTTTACCTGCCAATGGGTGTGACCACGCCTGATATCTGGGGCGGTAACCGTACCCCTGAGCAGGAACGTTATGCCAGCTCCATTCTGGCGCTGAACGCGACCACCGGTAAACTGGCCTGGAGTTACCAGACCGTACACCACGATCTGTGGGATATGGACATGCCGTCCCAGCCAACGCTGGCGGACATTACCGTTAACGGCAAAACCGTTCCGGTGATTTATGCTCCGGCGAAAACCGGTAACATCTTCGTCCTGGACCGTCGTAACGGCAAGCTGGTTGTGCCTGCACCGGAAAAACCGGTTCCTCAGGGCGCGGCAAAAGGCGATTACGTCACGAAAACGCAGCCGTTCTCTGACCTGAGCTTCCGTCCGAAGAAAGACCTCAGCGGGGCAGACATGTGGGGTGCCACCATGTTTGACCAGCTGGTATGCCGCGTGATGTTCCATCAACTGCGCTATGAAGGCATCTTCACCCCGCCTTCTGAGCAGGGCACGCTGGTCTTCCCGGGTAACCTGGGGATGTTCGAATGGGGCGGGATCTCCGTTGACCCTAACCGTCAAGTCGCGATCGCCAACCCGATGGCGCTGCCGTTTGTCTCTAAACTGATCCCACGTGGTCCAGGTAACCCGATGGAGCAGCCAAAAGACGCGAAAGGCAGCGGTACCGAAGCCGGTATTCAGCCGCAGTATGGCGTACCGTTTGGCGTCACCCTGAATCCGTTCCTGTCTCCGTTTGGTTTGCCATGTAAACAGCCTGCCTGGGGATATATCTCCGGTCTGGATCTGAAAACCAACCAGATCGTGTGGAAAAAACGTATTGGTACCCCACAGGACAGCATGCCGTTCCCGATGCCGGTTCCGGTGCCGTTCAACATGGGTATGCCAATGCTGGGTGGCCCAATCTCCACCGCCGGTAACGTGCTGTTCATCGCGGCAACCGCAGATAACTACCTGCGCGCGTACAACATGACCAACGGTGAGAAACTGTGGCAAGGCCGTCTGCCAGCCGGTGGACAGGCTACGCCGATGACCTATGAAGTGAATGGCAAGCAGTACGTTGTCATCTCTGCGGGCGGTCACGGTTCGTTTGGCACGAAGATGGGCGACTATATTGTCGCGTATGCGTTGCCGGACGACGCAAAATAAATGCAAAACGGCAACCTCGGTTGCCGTTTTTTATGTTTGTTCCCGCTCCCACAGGGAGAGGGCCAGGGTGAGGGCATCAGGCCGCGGGTGCCTAAACCGTGAAACCCAGCATCATCCCCGTATCTTCATGCTCCAGCAGATGGCAGTGCGCCATATAGGCAAACTCCTTCGGCGCAGCATGGTCAAACTTCACCAGCACCTCGCTGACGCCGCCTTCCACTCTCACTGTATCTTTCCAGCCCGCGCGATGCGTATCCGGCGCTTTGCCGTTCTCTGAAAGAATACGGAACTGGGTGCCGTGAATATGGAACGGATGCAGCATCATGTCGCCTTCGCCTGAAATCACCCAGCGCTCAAACTGCCCTTTTGTGGCAGCGAACATCGGCGTGTTCATGTCGAACGCCTGGCCGTTTATCCTGTTGGCGTTGTGGAAATCAAACCCGTGACCGCCGTGATTCATGTTGCCCATTCCACCCATTTTGCCATGGTCCATATTCATATGGCCCATCATCTGCCCGTGGTGCATCCCCGCCATCGCCTGGTCGCCATATTTCTTCATCAGCGCCTGCATGCCCATCATATCGAGCATCGGATCCATCGAAAGCTGCAGTTTGCGCTGGGTTAGACCATCAAGCGACGGGAGGGCTGGCAGCGTGGTTAAGGTATCTGGCAGGATCCCGGATGCGGCGATCTGCAGAGGCTGAATGCGTAATACCGGATGAGGCTTATCAAATGGCGCAACGGCCATGCCCATCTGGCTGACCGGGAGCGTCACCAGGTCAAACGGCTTACCGTCGCTGATGTCCACCAGCACCTCAAAGCGCTCGCCCATCAGCATAGGGAGTTCCTGCACTTTGACCGGCTCAGGCAGCAGTCCACCGTCGCTCGCCACCACGTACAGCGGGCGTTTATCGCTGGCGGCAAAATTCAGCGAGCGCGCATTACATCCGTTGAGCAGACGTAACCGCAACCAGCCTTTTGGCGCGGCGTGCTGGGGGTAAATCGCGCCATTAGTCAGCAGCGTGTCGCCAAACCAGCCGACCGCCGCGCTCATCACATCGAGCTGATAATCAATCTGACCGTCTGCGGTAAATTTTTTGTCCTGCACAATGACCGGCACATCATCGATACCCCACTGTTTGGGCAGACGCAGCAGGCGGCTTTCGTCATCTTCAATTAGCACCAGGCCTGCCAGCCCCATTGCCACCTGATGACCTGTTTTGCCGTGCTGATGCGGGTGGAACCAGCAGGTCGCCGCCCGCTGCTCGGGGGTAAAAGTCACGGTGCGCTTCCCGCCCGCTTTAATAATCCCTTGCGGGCCGCCGTCAACCTCGCCCGGCACTTCCAGTCCGTGCCAGTGCAGCGTCGTCTCTTCTGCCAGCGTGTTGTGAATATCAACGGTGACGGCTTTCCCTCTGCGCAGCTGCAGCGCCGGGCCAAGCAGATTGCCGTTATAGCCCCAGGTGGTGGTGTTATATTTGCCAAACGCCGTTTTACCGGACTGAACCACTAGCTGGATACGGCCACGGGCATCGGCGGTCAATAAATCAGGAATGGGTAAGGCAGGTCTGTCGGCCGCCAGAACCGCGCGACTCCACAGTGGTAATGCGCTGGCAACCCCCAACGCAACGGAATATTTTAGAAATTCACGACGTTGCATATTCATTTCCTTATTTCGTGCAGACGATCTTTTGAGCATAAACCCTCCCCTTACCGGAAGGTCAAGTAACGCGGCAATAATAAAGATCGTCGCACTGGCACCAAATATGCTAACGTTGATTTTCCGTGATGCAGTGGTAGAAGCAATGAAGACGTTTTTCAGGACAATTTTGTTCACCAGCCTGATGGCAATGTGTGCGAACAGCTATGCGCTCAGTGAAAATGAAGCGGAAGATATGGCCGATCTGACGGCAGTTTTTGTATTCCTGAAAAATGATTGTGGCTACCAGAATTTACCCAACGGGCAAATTCGTCGCGCACTGGTCTTTTTTGCCCAGCAGAACCAATGGGATCTCAGCAACTACGACAGCTTTGACATGAAAGCGCTCGGTGAAGACAGCTACCGCGATTTAAGCGGTATCGGTATCCCTACGGCAAAAAAATGCAAAGCGCTGGCTCGCGATTCGCTTAGCCTGCTCGCCTACGTGAAATAACCTTCCCGACGCCTCTTGTTTCGCCTGGAACCGTGCAACCACGGTTATAGTTAGCTATCATGTTTCGCTCATTTTTCGTGAGTGTAACGGATGTTAACGAAGGAGGAGTCCGCGTATGGCCGATCACACGTTGTGGCATGAAACACTGCATGACCAGTTTGGTCAGTACTTTGCCGTTGATAACGTGCTTTATCATGAGAAAACCGATCATCAGGATCTGATCATCTTCGAGAATGCCGCTTTTGGCCGCGTAATGGCGCTGGACGGCGTGGTGCAAACCACCGAGCGGGATGAGTTTATCTATCATGAGATGATGACCCACGTCCCGCTGCTGGCCCATGGCCACGCGAAGCACGTGCTGATTATCGGCGGCGGCGACGGGGCGATGCTGCGCGAAGTCTCCCGCCATCAGTCCATTGAAACCATCACCATGGTGGAGATCGATGCGGGCGTGGTCTCATTCTGTCGTCAGTACCTGCCCAACCATAATGCGGGTAGCTACGACGATCCGCGCTTTAAGCTGGTGATTGACGATGGCGTGAACTTCGTCAACCAGACCAGCCAGACGTTTGACGTCATTATCTCTGACTGTACCGACCCTATTGGCCCCGGCGCGTCGCTGTTTACCTCGTCGTTCTACGAAGGTTGCAAGCGTTGCCTGAACCCTGGCGGTATCTTTGTGGCACAAAATGGCGTCTGCTTCCTGCAGCAGGATGAAGCGCTCGACAGCCACCGCAAACTGAGCACCTATTTTGGCGATGTCAGCTTCTATCAGGCTGCCATTCCGACCTACTACGGCGGGATCATGACCTTTGCCTGGGCGACGGATAACGATGTCCTGCGCCATCTGTCCACGGAAATTATCCAGGCGCGCTTCCATCAGGCGGGTCTCCAGTGCCGTTACTACAATCCCGCGGTTCATACCGCAGCCTTTGCCTTGCCGCAGTACCTGCAAGATGCACTGTCCTCCCAGGGGGTGAACTAATTGAAAAAGCTTAAACTGCATGGCTTTAACAACCTGACCAAAAGCCTGAGTTTTTGTATTTACGATATCTGCTATGCCAAAACAGCGGAAGAACGCGATGGCTACATCGCCTATATCGATGAACTCTACAATGCCAACCGACTGACCGAGATCCTGTCGGAAACCTGTTCCATTATCG
Source organism: Enterobacter sp. WCHEn045836 (assembly GCF_003965585.1). Classification (NCBI taxonomy): domain Bacteria; kingdom Pseudomonadati; phylum Pseudomonadota; class Gammaproteobacteria; order Enterobacterales; family Enterobacteriaceae; genus Enterobacter; species Enterobacter sp. WCHEn045836. The sequence goes on along the minus strand of NZ_RXPT01000006.1, from coordinate 194,265 downwards.
GCGCTAATATCCTGAACATCGCCCGCCAGGATTATGAACCCCAGGGCGCCAGCGTGACCATTCTGGTCAGCGAAGAGCCGGTCGACCCAAAACTAATCGATAAAACCGAGCATCCAGGCCCGCTGCCGGAAGTGGTTGTCGCGCATCTCGATAAAAGCCATATCTGCGTACATACCTACCCGGAAAGCCACCCGGAAGGCGGACTGTGTACGTTCCGCGCTGATATCGAAGTATCCACCTGCGGCGTGATCTCGCCGTTAAATGCGCTGAACTATTTAATCCACCAGCTGGAATCCGATATCGTTACCATTGATTATCGTGTGCGTGGTTTCACGCGTGATATCAACGGTATGAAGCACTTTATCGATCACGAGATCAACTCCATTCAGAACTTTATGTCCGAGGACATGAAATCGCTGTATGACATGATGGACGTGAACGTGTACCAGGAGAACATCTTCCACACCAAGATGCTGCTTAAGGAGTTTGACCTTAAGCACTACATGTTCCACACAAAGCCAGAAGATTTAAGCGAAGAAGAGCGCAAGGTCATTACCGACCTGCTCTGGAAAGAGATGCGCGAAATCTACTACGGCCGCAATATTCCGGCCGTGTAAGACGCGCGAGGAGCAAGGACGCTCCCGTGTGCTATTTCTGTTTCATGAACGCCCGGTACGCCGCCACGACCTGCAGAAAGTCCTCCACGCCGCACAGCGACAGACTCTCTTCGTCGTAGTAGCTCATCCCCTCTTCCATCTCGTCGCCCGAGAATTCCAGCTGGTTGGCTCGCACCATCACCTCTTCGCCATCCATCCACAGCGTGTATTCATGACCCGCGCGTTGCCAGGAGCGTTCACTGCCTTTCACCGTATTCGCCGCCTGTTCAACTTCATCAAGAAGCGCGAGATTTTCTTTCACCTCTTCGTTAAACCAGTGTCCAACGGCTTCGTGGCCCATCGACATACGCACTTTCACCACCCCGGTGATGTCGCGCAGAAATTCGTAATCCATAGTGTTTTCCTCTGCAAAGCCATTACGGTAATTATCGCAGCAGAGAGGAAGAAAAAAAGCGTGTGAGGCGGGAGGAATGAAAATAAAAAGGTGAGAGCAAGACCCTGCGGCCTGATGCCCTCACCCCGTCCCTCTCCCACGGGAGAGGGTGCAAACACTAAAAACCGTGTAGAGACGGTTTTGCTTTTATACCGCCGTCTGGAAGATCACCCCGTCAGCTTTCTCGGTGTACTGAGAGAGCTGGTCGAAGTTCAGATAGCGATAGGTATCCACCGCTGTCTTATCAACCTGAGCCACAAAGGTCTGGTACTCTTCCGGCGTTGGCAGTTTGCCAATCAGCGCCGCAACCGCCGCCAGCTCAGCAGACGCCAGGTAGACGTTAGCACCGGTACCTAAACGGTTCGGGAAGTTACGGGTAGAGGTGGAGACCACCGTCGCACCGTCTGCCACGCGCGCCTGGTTACCCATACACAGGGAACAGCCAGGGATTTCGATACGCGCACCGCTCTTACCAAACACGCTGTAATAGCCCTCTTCGGTCAGCTGTGCCGCATCCATACGGGTTGGCGGTGCCACCCACAGGCGGGTTGGCAGCTGGCCTTTGTGAGTATCCAGCAGTTTACCGGCAGCACGGAAGTGGCCGATGTTGGTCATACAGGAACCGATGAATACTTCGTCGATCTTATCGCCCTGCACGTCAGACAGCAGACGCGCATCGTCAGGATCGTTCGGTGCACAGAGAATTGGCTCTTTAATGTCTGCCAGATCGATGTCGATCACCGCCGCATATTCTGCGTCAGCATCGGCTTCCAGCAGCTGCGGATCCGCCAGCCATTTCTCCATGCCCTGAATACGACGCTCCAGCGTACGACGATCGCCGTAGCCTTCCGCAATCATCCACTTCAGCAGGACAATGTTAGAGTTCAGATACTCAATGATCGGCTCTTTGTTCAGCTTGATGGTACAACCCGCGGCGGAACGCTCTGCAGACGCATCGGTCAGCTCGAATGCCTGCTCAACTTTGAGATCCGGCAGCCCTTCAATTTCCAGAATGCGGCCAGAGAAGATGTTTTTCTTACCTTTCTTCTCAACGGTCAGCAGGCCCTGTTTGATGGCATACAGCGGGATAGCGTGAACCAGGTCGCGCAGGGTGATACCTGGCTGCATTTTACCTTTGAAGCGCACCAGTACCGATTCCGGCATATCCAGCGGCATCACGCCGGTCGCTGCGGCAAACGCCACCAGACCGGAGCCCGCCGGGAAGGAGATACCAATCGGGAAACGGGTATGGGAGTCACCGCCAGTACCGACGGTATCCGGCAGCAGCATACGGTTCAGCCAGGAGTGGATAACACCGTCGCCCGGACGCAGGGAGACGCCGCCACGGTTCATGATGAAGTCTGGCAGCGTGTGGTGCGTGGTTACGTCAACCGGCTTCGGATACGCCGCCGTGTGACAGAAGGACTGCATGACCAGGTCAGACGAGAAGCCCAGGCACGCCAGGTCTTTCAGTTCGTCACGGGTCATTGGGCCTGTGGTGTCCTGAGAACCCACGGAGGTCATCTTCGGCTCGCAGTAAGCACCCGGACGGACGCCGGCTACGCCGCACGCGCGGCCAACCATTTTCTGCGCCAGCGAGAAGCCACGATTGCTTTCTGCGACGTCTTTCGCATGACGGAACACGTCTGAGTGCGGCAGACCCAGCGCTTCACGCGCTTTAGTCGTCAGGCCACGACCAATGATCAGCGGAATACGGCCACCGGCACGCACTTCGTCGATCAGCACGTCGGTTTTCAGCTCGAAGCTCGCCAGCAGCTCGTTGGTGTCGTGGTTACGGACTTCACCTTTGTACGGGTAAACGTCAATCACGTCGCCCATGTTCAGGTTAGACACATCCACTTCGATTGGCAGTGCGCCAGCATCTTCCATGGTGTTGAAGAAGATTGGGGCAATCTTACCGCCCAGGCACAGACCGCCGCCGCGTTTGTTCGGCACATGCGGAATGTCGTCACCCATAAACCACAGGACGGAGTTGGTTGCGGATTTACGGGAAGAACCGGTACCGACAACGTCACCGACGTAAGCCAGCGGGAAGCCTTTTTTCTGCAACGCTTCGATCTGTTTGATCGGGCCGACAACGCCAGGCTGATCCGGCTCAATGCCTTCACGGGCGTTTTTCAGCATCGCCAGGGCGTGCAGCGGGATATCCGGACGAGACCATGCATCCGGTGCCGGAGAGAGGTCATCGGTGTTGGTTTCACCGGTAACTTTGAATACGGTAACGGTAATTTTTTCAGCCAGCGCAGGACGGTTCAGGAACCATTCGGCATCGGCCCAGGACTGCATCACCTGCTTCGCATAGACGTTGCCTGCTTTGGCTTTTTCTTCCACATCGTAGAAGTTATCGAACATCAGCAGCGTTGAAGAGAGCGCTTTAGCGGCAATCGGTGCCAGCGTGTCGTTATCCAGCGCGTCAATCAGCGGATGAATGTTATAACCACCCTGCATGGTGCCGAGCAGTTCAATGGCTTTTTCAGGAGTAACCAGTGGGGAGGTGGCTTCGCCTTTGGCGATAGCAGCAAGGAATCCGGCTTTTACGTAGGCAGCTTCATCTACGCCAGGCGGTACGCGGTTGATCAGCAGATCTAACAGGAATTCTTCTTCGCCCTTAGGCGGGTTCTTCAGCAGCTCGACGAGCGCGGCCATTTGGGTTGCATCTAACGGTTTGGGTACAATTCCCTCGGCGGCACGTTCTGCTACGTGCTTACGGTATTCTTCTAGCACGACGGTTCTCCTCGCTCTCATTGTCATATGCGGCGGGCGTTCTCTTCACGCTCCTGTGAGACAGCAGTTTGTAGGGTAAATGCCCGATACCGCGTCGGGCAGCATAGCAGGATTTCTGCACAGTGTTAATCCGTTTACAAAAAAGCAACATTAAAAAATTTGCTGAATCGTTAAGCATGGTGTAGAGGGCAGACAGGGGGAATTTTGGCAACTCGCTGCGGTCCGCTCGCAAGAGCGGCCTTCTGAAATCCCAGCGGCTTTTCAGCTATCACATATAATTGTGTAATAAATACTCACACTCTTTATCCGGACGTACCGACAGTTCCCCAACAAAAGTCAAAACAGTAAAAGGCGAGTGAATAATACTCACGCCAACCGTAACGCCTCACGGCACAGCGCTTGTCTCGTTGGAGTCATTTTATGAAGTTGCCCTTTAAACCCCATCTGCTTGTTCTTCTGTGCAGTGCCGGGCTGTTTGCCGCCTCAGGCGTGATGTTTGTCAAAAGTCGGGCGACAGAGCCTGCCGTCCCCGCTCCCGTCGCACAACAACCGGTAACCCCCGCAGCAGCGCAACCCGCGCCCGTCGTCGCTCCAGCCTATACGGCTGCGCAAATCGATCAGTGGGTTGCTCCCATCGCGCTCTATCCGGATGCCCTGCTGTCACAAATTTTAATGGCCTCGACCTACCCGGCCAACGTCATCCAGGCGGCGCAGTGGTCCAAAGACAACCCTAAAATGGAAGGAGACGCCGCTATTCAGGCCGTTGCCAGCCAGCCCTGGGATCCCAGCGTAAAATCGCTGGTCGCGTTTCCTCAACTGATGTCGCTGATGGGTGAAAACCCGCCGTGGGTACAAAATCTGGGGGATGCGTTTCTCGCGCAACCGAAAGATGTCATGGATTCCGTCCAACGCCTGCGCGCGCTGGCACAAAAGACCGGCGCCTTACAATCAACGCCTCAGCAGACGGTCACCACCGTGACAAAACCTGCTCCGGCCAAATCAGCCACCAGCGAATCGACGACTTCCACCACGCCTGCCCCGACGGTAATCAAAATTGAATCCGCGGATCCGCAGGTCGTTTACGTCCCCACCTATAACCCCAATACCGTCTACGGTACCTGGCCAAACACTGCCTACCCGCCGACCTATCTTCCTCCTTCTCCGGGAGAGCAGTTTACGGACAGTCTGGTTAAAGGCTTAGGCTTCAGCCTGGGCGTGGCGACAACCTACGCCATCTTCAGCAACATCGACTGGGATGATGACGACGACTGGGACCACCATCATGACGATGACTGGAATCACGGCGGCTATAACCGCAACGGTGATAACAATATCAATATCAACGTTGAGAACTTCAATAAAATCAGTGGCCAACGCCTGACGGATGCCAACCGCACCTGGCAGCATAACCCGGCATATCGGGAAGGTGTGCCCTACCCCACCAGCCAGCTCAATAACCGCTTCCATTCCACTGACACGGTAACGGGGCTCAGTTCTACGCAGCAAAAACCGGTTAACCGCGACAGCCAGCGTCAGGCGGCCCTGAGCCAGATGGAGAAATCGACAGGCAAAACCTTCCCGCAAACCGCGCGTCCGGGAACCAAAGATGCACAGCGCCAGGCTTCAGGCGAACAGCTGAAGCAGATATCCCAGCGCAACAACTACCGTGGCTACGACACCAGACCGCAAACGGCAAAGCGAACCACCTCGCAGCAGCGTGAGAATCGCCATGCCGTAACCCAGCGACAGGAGAAACGGATCGCGCAGCCCGCCCAGCAACGCCATATCCCGCAGCGAACCAGCCAGCCTCGCGCGAATGCGCTGAGCGGCAACGACAGCCGCTCTGCCAACTGGCAAGCCCAGCAGCAGCGGGGAGCGCAAAGCAGACAACTGGCTGCCCGTCATCAGCAGCCGCGTCAGGCACCTGCCGGACGTGCTGAACACCGTGAATTCCGTCATCGTTAAGGGAGCCAACATGAAAACGAATCTTGTCTGTGGAATGGTGTTGTTCATGATGTCCGCCGCTGCGATGGCACAGCAATCCTTCAGCACGCCCGCTCAGGCGACCGATGCGCTGGCGCAGGCCATCAGTGAGCAGAATGAAACGGCGATGAACAATCTGCTTGGAGAGAACTGGCGCGATTTTCTGCCGCCTGAAGGGGTCGATCCTGATGCCGTCGATCGTTTCCTGCGCGACTGGAAGGTGCGGCACAACACGGTTATCGACGGTAATACGGCGCATCTGGTTGTCGGAAATAACGACTGGCAGCTGCCCATCCCGGTTGTCAAAACCGCTGCCGGATGGCAATTCGATATCAAGGAGGGCGCCGAGGAGATCCTGACCCGCGAGATCGGGCGTAACGAGCTTGCCGCCATCGAAGCATTACATGCCTATGTGGATGCCCAGCAGAGCTATTTCGCCATGAATCAAAAATACGCGCAGAGAATTGTCAGCTCTGAAGGGAAAAAAGATGGTCTCTACTGGCCCGTTTCGCCGGGTGAAGCCCCCAGCCCGCTGGGGCCGGCCTTCAGCCCCAAAGAGCCCGGTGCAGGCTATCACGGCTATCGGTTCCGTATCCTGCCATATGAGAAAGGCTTTGCGATGGTGGCATGGCCCGTCAGCTATGGCCAGACAGGCGTCATGAGCTTTGTGATAAACCAGGATGACAAGGTGTACCAGGCCGATCTCGGCAATGATTCTGAGCAGAAAGCCCAGGCGTTAACTGCCTATAACCCGGATAAAACCTGGCAGCCTGTGGCTCCCTGAATCCAGCACATAAAAAAAGCGGCCAGAGGCCGCTTTTTTATCTGAAGAAACTTATTTCTTCTTCGCTTTCGCGTTTGGCAGGTCGGTGATGCTACCTTCAAACACTTCTGCCGCCAGGCCCACGGACTCGTGCAGAGTCGGGTGAGCGTGGATGGTCAGCGCGATGTCTTCTGCGTCGCAACCCATTTCGATCGCCAGACCGATTTCACCCAGCAGCTCGCCGCCGTTGGTACCGACAATCGCACCACCGATAACGCGGTGGGTCTCTTTGTCGAAGATCAGTTTGGTCATACCGTCTGCGCAGTCGGAAGCGATAGCACGGCCAGAAGCAGCCCACGGGAAGGTGGCGGTTTCGTAGCTGATGCCTTTCTCTTTCGCTTCTTTCTCGGTCAGACCTACCCATGCCACTTCTGGCTCGGTGTACGCGATAGATGGGATCACTTTCGGATCGAAGTAGTGTTTCATGCCGGCGATAACTTCAGCGGCAACGTGACCTTCGTGAACACCTTTGTGCGCCAGCATTGGCTGACCAACGATATCGCCGATAGCAAAGATGTGCGGCACGTTAGTGCGCAGCTGTTTGTCAACGCGGATGAAGCCACGGTCGTCCACTTCCACGCCAGCTTTGCCCGCGTCGAGGTTCTTACCGTTCGGCACACGGCCGATCGCCACCAGCACGGCGTCGTAACGCTGTGGTTCGGATGGCGCTTTTTTACCTTCCATGGAAACGTAAATACCGTCTTCTTTCGCTTCAACGGCAGTCACTTTGGTTTCCAGCATCAGGTTGAATTTCTTGCTGATACGCTTGGTGAAGACTTTAACGATGTCTTTATCCGCAGCCGGGATAACCTGGTCGAACATTTCAACCACGTCAATATCGGAACCCAGTGCATGGTACACGGTACCCATTTCCAGACCGATGATACCGCCGCCCATAACCAGCAGGCGTTTTGGAACGGTTTTCAGTTCCAGGGCATCGGTGGAATCCCACACGCGTGGATCTTCATGTGGAATGAATGGCAGCTCGATTGGACGAGAGCCCGCCGCGATGATCGCGTTGTCGAAGTTGATCACGGTTTTGCCGTTTTCGCCTTCCACTTCCAGGGTGTTCGCGCCGGTGAATTTACCCAGACCGTTAACCACTTTTACTTTACGGCCTTTCGCCATGCCAGCCAGACCACCGGTCAGCTGAGTGATAACTTTCTCTTTCCAGGTACGGATTTTGTCGATATCGGTTTTCGGCTCGCCGAAGACGATACCGTGTTCAGCCAGCGCTTTGGCTTCTTCGATAACTTTCGCGACGTGCAGCAGCGCTTTAGAAGGGATACAACCTACGTTCAGACAAACACCGCCAAGGGTGTTGTAACGTTCTACGATGACGGTTTCCAGACCTAAATCAGCGCAACGGAAGGCTGCAGAGTAACCTGCGGGACCTGCCCCAAGTACCACGACCTGAGTTTTGATTTCAGTACTCATCATGACCTCTTATTGATTTCCGGCGGTCCAGGTACTTGTCGCCCTTCATCCACCGGGACGTTCTATCCGCCCGCAGTTTACAAAATTGTTAACAATTTTGAAACAACAAACGGCTCACGAATTGTCGCTTTCGCCAATAACCTCACAAACCACATGAGATTAACAGAAAAAAGCCGGCCGACTGGCCGGCTTTTCACTTACATCACCAGGCGGCGAATGTCGCTCAGCATGTTGTTGATGATGGTGATGAAACGCGCACCATCAGCACCGTCGATAACGCGGTGGTCGAAGGACAGAGAGATTGGCATCATCAGACGCGGCACGAACTCTTTGCCATTCCACACCGGCTCCATCGCGGACTTGGACACACCGAGGATAGCCACTTCCGGCGCGTTAACAATCGGTGCGAAGTGGGTGGTACCCAGGCCGCCGATGCTGGAGATAGTGAAGCAGCCGCCCTGCATTTCGCCGGCAGTCAGCTTACCATCACGCGCTTTTTTGGAGATGGTGGTCAGTTCACGGGACAGCTCAGTGATGCTCTTCTTGTTCACGTCTTTGAAGACCGGAACAACCAGACCATTTGGCGTATCAACCGCAACACCGATGTTGATGTATTTCTTCAGCGTCAGCTTCTGGCCATCTTCGGACAGGGAGCTGTTGAAGCGTGGCATCTGCTCCAGAGCCGCAGCAACCGCTTTCATGATGAAGACCACTGGGGTGAATTTCACGTCCAGTTTACGCTTCTCAGCTTCGGCGTTCTGCTGTTTACGGAACGCTTCCAGATCGGTGATATCGGTTTTGTCGAAGTGCGTAACGTGCGGGATCATTACCCAGTTACGGCTCAGGTTAGCACCAGAGATTTTCTGGATGCGGCCCAGTTCCACTTCTTCAATTTCGCCGAACTTGCTGAAGTCCACTTTCGGCCATGGCAGCATGCCCGGGATACCGCCGCCTGCGGCTGCAGCTGGTGCAGCTTCAGCGCGTTTCACCGCGTCTTTCACATAAGCCTGAACGTCTTCGCGCAGGATACGACCTTTACGGCCAGTCCCTTTCACTTTCGCCAGGTTCACGCCGAATTCGCGCGCCAGGCGACGAATCAGCGGGGTCGCGTGGACATAAGCGTCATTTTCAGCGAACTCAGATTTGCTTTCCGCTTTTGCAGCAGGTGCCGCTGGTTTAGCAGCCTGAGTCGGTGCAGCAGCCGGTGCTGGAGCAGCCGCGGCAGCCGGAGCTGCGGCAGGCGCAGCGCCTTCCACTTCGAAGACCATGATCAGAGAACCGGTAGACACTTTGTCGCCGGTGCTGATTTTGATCTCTTTAACGGTACCCGCGAACGGCGCAGGCACTTCCATAGACGCTTTGTCGCCTTCAACGGTGATCAGTGACTGTTCAGCGGCAACTTTGTCGCCCACTTTCACCATCACTTCGGTCACTTCAACTTCGTCACCGCCGATGTCAGGAACGTTAACGTCTTTCACGCCGCCTGCTGCTGGTGCAGCCGCAGGAGCCGGAGCAGCAGCCTGAGCTGGCGCAGCGGCAGGTGCAGCACCCGCCACTTCGAAGATCATGATCAGAGAGCCGGTAGACACTTTGTCACCGGTGTTGATCTTGATCTCTTTAACGGTGCCCGCGAACGGCGCCGGCACTTCCATAGACGCTTTATCGCCTTCTACGGTGATCAGAGACTGCTCAGCCGCAACGGTATCGCCCACTTTCACCAGGATTTCAGTGACTTCAACTTCGTCACCGCCGATGTCAGGCACGTTAACTTCTTTCGCTGCCGCGGCAGCTGCTGGAGCAGCGGCGGCCGGAGCTTCTTTCTTCTCTTCCTGCGCAGGTGCAGCTGCTGCTGCACCGTCGGCGGAATCGAAAATCATGATCAGTTTGCCAGTCTCGGTTTTATCGCCAACAGAGACTTTGATCTCTTTAACGATGCCAGCCTGAGGAGACGGGACTTCCATAGAGGCTTTGTCGCCTTCTACGGTGATCAGCGACTGTTCAGCTTCAACTTTGTCGCCTACTTTGACCAGGATCTCGGTGATTTCAACTTCATCAGCCCCGATGTCCGGTACATTGATTTCGATAGCCATTATTCTTTTACCTCTTACGCCAGACGCGGGTTAACTTTTTCTGCATCGATGTTGAATTTGGTAATTGCGTCCGCAACCACTTTCTTATCGATTTCGCCACGTTTAGCCAGTTCGCCCAGTGCTGCTACAACCACGTAAGAAGCATCAACTTCGAAGTGGTGACGCAGGTTTTCGCGGCTGTCAGAACGACCGAAGCCGTCAGTACCCAGTACGCGATAATCATCAGCTGGAACGTAAGTACGAACCTGCTCAGCGAACAGTTTCATATAGTCAGTAGACGCCACCGCTGGCGCGTCGTTCATCACCTGAGCGATGTACGGAACGCGTGGGGTTTCCATTGGGTGCAGCATGTTCCAGCGCTCACAATCCTGGCCATCACGCGCCAGTTCAGTGAAGGAGGTCACGCTGTATACGTCGGAACCCACACCGTAGTCTTTCGCCAGGATCTGCGCTGCTTCACGAACGTGACGCAGAATAGAACCGGAGCCCAGCAGCTGAACTTTACCTTTGCTACCTTCGAGGGTTTCGAGTTTGTAGATACCTTTACGGATACCTTCCTCGGCACCTGCTGGCATTGCCGGCATGTGGTAGTTTTCGTTCAGGGTGGTGATGTAGTAGTAAATGTTCTCTTGCGCTTCGCCGTACATGCGCTGCAGACCGTCATGCATGATGACTGCCACTTCGTACGCGTAAGACGGGTCGTAAGAGATACAGTTAGGGATAGTCAGAGACTGAATGTGGCTGTGGCCATCTTCGTGCTGCAGACCTTCACCGTTCAGGGTCGTACGACCGGAAGTACCACCAATCAGGAAGCCGCGAGCCTGCTGGTCGCCTGCCTGCCAGCACAGGTCACCGATACGCTGGAACCCGAACATGGAGTAGTAGATGTAGAACGGGATCATCGGCAGGTTGTTGGTGCTGTAGGAGGTCGCAGCAGCCAGCCAGGATGCGCCTGCGCCCAGCTCGTTGATACCTTCCTGCAGGATCTGACCTTTCTCGTCTTCTTTGTAGTAAGCAACCTGCTCACGGTCCTGCGGGGTGTACTGCTGGCCGTTCGGGCTGTAGATACCGATCTGACGGAACAGACCTTCCATACCGAAAGTACGCGCTTCGTCAGCGATGATTGGCACCAGACGATCTTTGATCGACTTGTTCTTCAGCATCACGTTCAGGGCACGAACGAAAGCGATAGTGGTGGAGATCTCTTTGTTCTGCTCTTCCAGCAGCTGAGAGAAGTCTTCCAGCGCTGGCAGTTCCAGTTTCTCGGTGAAGTTAGGCTGACGAGCTGGCAGGTAGCCTTTCAGCGCCTGACGACGTTCGTGCAGGTACTTGTGCTCTTCAGAACCTTCCGGGAAGGTTATGTAAGACAGGTTTTCTACCTGCTCATCGGTTACTGGCACGTTGAAACGGTCGCGGATATAACGCACGCCGTCCATGTTCATTTTCTTAACCTGGTGAGCGATGTTTTTACCTTCTGCGGTATCACCCATGCCGTAACCTTTGATAGTGTGGGCCAGGATTACAGTCGCTTTACCTTTGGTTTCGCGCGCTTTTTTCAGTGCAGCGTAGATTTTCTTCGGATCGTGACCACCACGGTTCAGCGCCCAGATCTGCTCATCAGTCCAGTCTGCAACCAGTGCGGCGGTTTCAGGATATTTGCCGAAGAAGTGCTCACGAACGTAGGCACCGTCTTTGGATTTGAAGGTCTGGTAGTCACCGTCAACGGTTTCGTTCATCAGCTGGATCAGTTTACCGCTGGTGTCTTTACGCAGCAGTTCGTCCCAACGGGAACCCCACATCACTTTGATAACGTTCCAGCCAGCACCAGCGAAGATGCCTTCCAGTTCGTTGATGATCTTGCCGTTACCGGTTACCGGACCATCCAGACGCTGCAGGTTACAGTTGATGATGAAGCACAGGTTGTCCAGCTTCTCACGGGTAGCGATGGTGATCGCACCTTTAGACTCTGGCTCATCCATTTCGCCGTCGCCCAGGAAGGCGTAAACGGTTTGCTCAGAGGTATCTTTCAGACCACGGTGTTCCAGGTATTTCAGGAATTTAGCCTGATAGATCGCACCGATAGGGCCCAGACCCATGGATACGGTCGGGAACTGCCAGAATTCAGGCATCAGTTTAGGGTGCGGATAAGAAGACAGACCTTTACCGTGAACTTCCTGACGGAAGTTGTTCATCTGCTCTTCAGTCAGACGACCTTCCAGGAATGCACGTGCATAGATGCCCGGAGAGATGTGGCCCTGGAAGTACACCAGATCGCCGCCGTCTTTCTCGTTGGCTGCACGGAAGAAGTGGTTGAAGCACACTTCGTAAACGGTCGCAGAGGACTGGAAGGACGCCATGTGGCCACCCAGTTCCAGATCTTTCTTGGACGCGCGCAGAACGGTCATGATGGCGTTCCAGCGGATGGCAGAACGGATACGGCGTTCCAGATCCAGATTGCCCGGGTATTCCGGTTCGTCTTCAACGGCAATCGTGTTTACGTAGTTGCTAGCCCCTGCACCTGAAGCAACCTTCACGCCGCCTTTGCGGGCTTCAGAAAGCAGCTGATCAATCAGATACTGAGCGCGCTCAACACCTTCTTCACGGATGACCGATTCGATCGCCTGTAGCCAGTCGCGAGTTTCGATCGGATCCACGTCATTTTGGAGACGTTCTGACATGGGGGTATTCCTTATCTATCTAATACGTTGATTTGTCTGGAACCTGTCCCATTGTATTTTCGCCAGAAAACACAATAAGACAGGTTCTGCGTTTAGTTGCCGCGCTCTAAAAGTACCTGGCGCTTAATCCTTTCGTTGCTGTATGCGGCGTAATGAACGTTCGCGACGCGATTGTTCTCGGCTGCGGTCCAGCAAGATTTCCTCAATGAAAGCCAGATGTCGGTGCGACGCTTCGCGCGCCTGCTCCGGTTCCCCGGCCATTATCGCCTCGAATACTCGGGTGCGATGGTTGCTTACCAGTGGGAGCATGTCCCGACGGGCATACAACAATTCAAAATTCTGACGAACGTTCTGGGCCAGCATCGGCTCCATGCAGCGTAGCAGATGGAGGAGCACCACGTTGTGTGCCGCTTCGGTGACGGCAATCTGATACTGGACGACGGCATTGGACTCGGCGTCTAAGTCGCCGGACTGCTGTGCCCGTTCAATGGCCTGATGCAGTTCGCGGATACGCACGCGATCTTCATCAGTGCTGCGAAGGGCGGCGTAATAGGCCGCGATACCTTCAAGCGCGTGACGGGTCTCAAGCAGATCAAACTGGGATTCTGGGTGGTCAGAGAGAAGTTCTACCAGCGGATCGCTGAAGCTCTGCCACAGGCTGTTTTGTACAAAGGTTCCGCCGCCCTGGCGACGAAGCAGCAAGCCCTTTGCTTCGAGGCGTTGAATTGCCTCACGCAGAGAGGGACGGGATACGTCGAACTGTTTAGCCAGCTCGCGTTCTGGCGGAAGTTTCTCACCCGGGCGCAGTGTCCCTTCGAGGATTAAAAACTCCAGCTGCTGCTCAATCACATCAGATAGTTTTGGTTGGCGAATTTTGCTGTAGGCCATATTCCCTGTCTTACGCCTTTTTGCCCGGAGTCAATTGGTCTTACCAATTTCAAGTTCGTATCGCTAAAGTAACAAAGTATTCACCTTCTGTCCATATTGGTTTTGATTGAAATCAGTAAACCCTGCACATTTTAACAACCTTACAGAAATAACGTTTCAGAAATGTAACTTTGCACAAATGAGTTGATTACTACTAAAGAGGGAGTTTTAACCTTAATGAAACGAGGGTTTTTGCAATCTGAAGCGATTCAACAAGGCAAATAATGAAAATTCGCCCACTTTTGAGGCATTTCTATTCTATAGGTTGGGGTAGTGAGAATTAACGGTGCGATTTACAAATGCTTTCTTTTTATTCAACTCGTCATCAGCCCTTCATAAAGCAGGTGCATTCACAGGCGCTTACCACTATTCTTGCGCTTACGGAAGACATCTCCGCTTTTTTCGGTCTCATTAACCGTAAAGAAATAAATACAGAAAACGGATATTCATAATTACACACGCACAGCGTGAACATAACAACCACACACGAGGTTTCAAATGGAAGCTCAACAGCACGGCGATCAGCTAAAGCGCGGCCTTAAAAACCGCCATATTCAGCTCATCGCACTGGGTGGTGCTATCGGCACTGGCCTGTTTCTGGGAAGCGCATCCGTCATTCAGTCGGCCGGCCCGGGCATTATTCTGGGTTACGCTATCGCAGGTTTCATCGCGTTTCTGATCATGCGCCAGCTCGGTGAGATGGTCGTTGAAGAGCCGGTTGCAGGCTCTTTCAGCCACTTTGCCTACAAATACTGGGGCAGTTTTGCCGGTTTCGCCTCAGGCTGGAACTACTGGGTACTTTACGTTCTGGTGGCCATGGCAGAACTGACTGCCGTGGGGAAATACATTCAGTTCTGGTATCCCGAGATCCCAACCTGGGCTTCTGCGGCGGCGTTCTTCGTCATTATCAACGCCATCAACCTGACTAACGTCAAAGTGTTCGGTGAGATGGAGTTCTGGTTTGCCATTATCAAAGTGATTGCCGTGGTGGCGATGATCATCTTTGGCGGCTGGCTGCTGTTCAGCGGCAACGGCGGTCCACAGGCCACAGTGCGTAACCTCTGGGAGCAAGGGGGATTCCTGCCTCACGGGATGACCGGCCTGGTGATGATGATGGCGATTATCATGTTCTCTTTCGGGGGGCTGGAGCTGGTGGGGATCACCGCCGCTGAAGCCGACAATCCGGAGCAGAGCATCCCAAAAGCCACTAACCAGGTTATCTACCGTATCCTGATTTTCTATGTGGGTTCGCTGGCCGTTCTGCTTTCGCTTCTGCCGTGGACGCGCGTCACGGCCGACACCAGCCCGTTCGTTCTGATCTTCCACGAACTGGGCGATACCTTTGTGGCGAATGCGCTTAATATCGTCGTGCTGACGGCAGCGCTTTCCGTATATAACAGCTGCGTATACTGCAACAGCCGTATGCTGTTCGGCCTGGCGCAGCAGGGTAACGCACCAAAAGCGCTGCTCAACGTCGATAAGCGCGGCGTGCCGGTCAATACCATCATTGTTTCGGCTATCGTGACGGCGCTTTGCGTGCTGATTAACTATATGGCACCTGAATCGGCGTTTGGTCTGCTGATGGCCCTGGTGGTCTCGGCCCTGGTGATTAACTGGGCAATGATCAGCCTGGCGCACATCAAGTTCCGCCGCGCGAAACAGCAGCAGGGCGTAACCACCCGCTTCCCTGCCCTGCTCTATCCGCTGGGCAACTGGGTTTGCCTGCTGTTTATGGCGGGTGTGCTGGTGATTATGCTGATCACCCCAGGCATGGCGATTTCCGTTTACCTGATCCCGGTCTGGATTGCGATCCTTGGCGTGGGTTATCTGGTTAAACAGAAAAACGGCAAAGCCGTAAAAGCACATTAATAGCCCTTCAGCTCAGCACTCGCTTCGCGGGTGCTGAGCGTTTGTTACCTTCCTCACAAATTCACCTCGTCAGCCGCTTTATCCATATCACCGCCCTGATACTGCAACGCATATATCGATTAGCCAGCAAATAATTCTCTCCATACCGTCACCCGGAGAGCAGTCAATGGATAACAATAAATTGTCAGTAAAAGAGAAGATCGGCTATGGGATGGGCGATGCAGGATGCAATATCATCTTCGGCGCCATCATGTTGTTTGTTAATTATTTTTATACCGACATTTTTGGTCTGGCACCTGCGCTGGTCGGCGTATTGCTGCTGTCTGTGCGCGTCATTGATGCCGTTACGGACCCCATCATGGGGGCCATCGCTGACCGTACCCGCAGTAAATATGGGCGGTTTCGTCCATGGCTTTTGTGGATTGCGTTCCCTTATGCGCTGTTCAGCATCCTGATGTTCACCACCCCTGAGTGGAGCTATAACAGCAAAGTTATCTATGCTTTTGTGACCTACTTCCTGCTCTCGTTAACCTATACGGCCATCAACATTCCTTACTGCTCGCTGGGCGGCGTGATTACCAACGATCCAAAAGAGCGCGTGGCCTGCCAGTCCTATCGCTTTGTCATGGTCGGTATTGCCACGCTTTTGCTGTCGCTCACGCTCCTGCCGATGGCCGACTGGTTTGGTGGCGATAACAAAGCCAAAGGTTATCAGATGGCGATGACCGTGCTGGCGCTGATTGGCACCTGTATGTTCCTGTTCTGCTTCTCCACCGTGCGTGAGCGTGTGCGTCCGGCGGTACAGACCCATGATGAGCTGAAAAACGATCTGAAGGACGTGTGGAAAAACGACCAGTGGGTACGCATTTTGCTGCTGACCCTCTGCAACGTCTGCCCGGGCTTTATCCGCATGGCGGCCACCATGTATTACGTCACCTGGGTGATGGGCCAGAGCACCCACTTTGCCACCCTGTTTATCAGCCTGGGTGTGGTGGGCATGATGTTCGGCAGTATGCTGGCGAAAGTGCTGACCGACCGCTGGTGTAAGCTGAAAGTGTTCTTCTGGACCAACATCGTGCTGGCGATTTTCTCCTGCGCGTTCTATTTCTTCGACCCGAAAGCCACCGTCACCATCGTGGTGCTCTACTTCCTGCTTAACATTCTTCACCAGATCCCATCTCCGCTACACTGGTCGCTAATGGCCGATGTGGACGACTATGGCGAGTGGAAAACCGGTAAACGCATCACCGGGATCAGCTTCTCGGGCAATATCTTCTTCCTCAAGCTGGGGCTGGCGATTGCTGGCGCGATGGTGGGCTTCCTGCTCTCCTGGTATGGCTACGACGCCGGCGCGAAAGCACAAAGCGCGGATGCTATTAACGGGATCGTCCTGCTGTTTACGGTGATCCCGGGCGTGGGGTATTTGATCACTGCCGGCGTAGTGCGACTGCTGAAAGTGGATCGGGAAACCATGAAACAGATCCAGCTCGACCTGGAGAAACGCCGCGCCAACTACAGCGAACTGAACGCCTGGCAGGAAACGAGAGTCGAAACAAAAGAAGGAACGCCGCATGCATAACTGGCCTAACCCGTTTATTGAACAACGCGCCGACCCATACATTCTGCGTCATGAAGGGCAATACTATTTTATCGCCTCCGTGCCGCAATACGACAGGCTGGCGATCCGCCGGGCAGCGTCGCTGGAAGGGCTGCGCAGTGCCGACGAGGTGGTCGTATGGCGCAAACCGCAGACCGGCCCAATGAGCCAGCTTATCTGGGCGCCGGAACTGCATCATATCGACGGCAAGTGGTACATCTATTTTGCCGCCGCGCACACCCAGGCGCTGGACGGTCTGGGCATGTTCCAGCACCGCATGTTTGTGCTGGAGTGTGCCGACCGCGACCCGCTAACCGGCACGTGGACTGAAAAAGGCCAGGTAAAAACGCCGTTCGACACCTTTGCGCTGGATGCCACCACGTTCGTGCATCAGGGGAAACGCTGGTATCTGTGGGCGCAAAAAGCCCCGGATATCTCCGGAAACTCCAACCTTTATTTATGTGAAATGGAGAACCCGTGGACGCTGAAAGGCGAGCCGGTGATGCTCAGTAAACCGGAATATGACTGGGAGTGCCGGGGCTTTTGGGTCAACGAAGGTCCGGCGGTGTTGTTCCACGGCGACAGGCTGTTTATCAGCTATTCCGCCAGCGCGACCGACGAGAACTACTGCATGGGGCTGCTGTGGACAGAGATCAATGCCGATCCGCAAAACCCAGCGAACTGGCACAAAGCCTCACGTCCGGTCTTCGTCACCAGCTACGAAAACCGCCAGTATGGGCCAGGCCATAACAGCTTTACACAAACGCCGGAAGGAGAAGATGTGCTGGTGTATCACGCGCGAAATTACACCGAAATTGAAGGCGATCCGCTTTATGACCCCAATCGTCATACCCGCCTGAAGCTCGTCCGCTGGCACGAAAACGGGATGCCTGATTTTGGCATCCCGCCTGCTGATACACCGTAACCGCTACGGCGCGCGGGTTCAGACCAGCGTGCCGTAAATGGTCAGCAACGCCACAACAACGACCACCACAAACGACGTTTTCTTCGCCATCGAGACCGCCGCTTTCGGCGTTTCTATCTTGTCGGTATGCGGCTCACGCGCCAGGGAGAACTGTGCCAGGCGTGTGAGCACCTGATACTGCGAGGTATGACGGTCGCCAAGCGACGCGAACCACGCCGGGAGCGCTTTTTCGCCGTGCCCAATAAGCGCGTAGACCACGCCCACCAGACGAACCGGAAGCCAGTCGAGCACATGCAGAATGGCATCAATGCCAGAGAGCAAACGTTCATGCGGGGTGAGATAGCGGGCAAGCCAGGTCTGCCAGGCGCGCAGGAACGCATATCCCATCAGCAGTACCGGCCCCCACGGGCCCCCCACCACAAACCAGAACAGCGGCGCCAGGTAGTAGCGGAAGTTAATCCACAGCAGCGCGTTTTGCAGTTCACGCAGGAACTCGCGTTCATCACAATCCGGCGGCACGCCGTGGATCATCGTCAGCTCGCTGGCCATGGCGCTACGTGCATGCGCATCATCCCGGGAAGCGGCTTTCAGATAAGCGTGATAGTGCATACGCACCTTGCCGGCGCCAATGCACAACACGCCGAGCAGGATCCACACCACCAGCAACGGCACGTTGAAAAAGAGGCCGTATAGTGAGCGCAGCAGCAAGAACGTAATCACCATCACGCCCGCGGTCATCAGCAGCGTACGCAGCATGGAAAAATGGTTAATCCGGCGGAAAAGCACCTCCAGCCGGTGATCCAGATGCCAGTGCTCACCGAGTTTGAACAAGCGTTCTGCGATGATAACCAGCAGCATGGTAAACAACGTCATGTTATCTCCTTATTCTGACGACGCGGTAAGCATGGCGCGAAACCGGGGCCAGTCAAATGCAGGGCCAGGATCGGTTTTTCTCGCCGGGGCGATATCACAGTGTCCTGTCATGTTCTCTGCAATCTCAGGGTAAAGCCCGATCAGCGTTTGGGTGACATCCACCAACCGTTGGTACTGTGCATCGGTATAAGGGGTGGTGTCAGTGCCTTCCAGTTCAATCCCAATGGAAAAATCATTGCAACGCTCGCGCCCCTGATACATCGAGACACCCGCATGCCAGGCGCGCTTATCAAAAGGAACATACTGAACCACTTCGCCATCGCGACGGATCAGGCAGTGCGCCGATACGCGCAGATGCGCAATCTCAGCAAAGAAAGGATGGGCATCGGGATCTATCGTTCCCGTGAATAACGCATCGATCCACGGACCGCCAAACTCACCCGGCGGGAGACTAATGTTATGAACCACCAGCAGTGTGGGCTTTTCATCCTCCGGGCGGCCATCGTGGTGCGGCGAGGGTACACGCCGCGCATCCACCAGCCATCCGTCTTCTAACAACATGCTGGAACTCCTTATGTATGGTGCTGTTACTCGGTTCAGAGTAGCATGTTTCAATATTATGATTCGTTACCAATTTGGAGTTTTATCATGCCGCCTCGCCGCTACAACCCCGACCACCGACGTGAAGCGCTTCTGGAACGTATTAATATGGATATTCCGGCAAGCGTTGCCCATGCTTTGAAAGAAGATCTGGGCGGTGACGTCAGCGCGGACAACGATATTACCGCACAATTATTGCCGAAAGAGACGCGCTCACACGCCGTGATCATCACCCGTGAAGATGGCGTGTTTTGCGGCAAGCGCTGGGTTGAAGAGGTCTTTACCCAACTGGCTGGCGATGATGTGCAAATCACCTGGCATGTTGAAGACGGTGACGCGATTACCGCAAACCAGCCGCTGTTTGAGCTTGAAGGCCCGTCACGCGTGTTGCTGACTGGCGAACGTACCGCCCTTAACTTCGTGCAGACCTTGTCTGGTGTGGCAAGCGAAGTGCGTCGTTACGTTAACCTGCTGGCCGGCACCCGCACGCAGCTGCTGGACACCCGTAAAACGCTGCCGGGTCTGCGCACGGCATTAAAGTACGCGGTGCTTTGTGGCGGGGGAGCCAACCACCGTCTGGGGTTGTCCGACGCCTTCCTGATTAAAGAGAACCACATTATTGCCTCTGGCTCCGTGCGTCAGGCGGTGGAGAAAGCCTTCTGGCTGCACCCGGATGTGCCGGTTGAAGTGGAAGTTGAAAACCTCGATGAGCTGGAGCAGGCCATCAAGGCCGGTGCCGATATCATCATGCTCGATAACTTTGAAACAGCGCAGATGCGT
This sequence comes from Enterobacter sp. WCHEn045836, assembly GCF_003965585.1. Lineage (NCBI taxonomy): Bacteria > Pseudomonadati > Pseudomonadota > Gammaproteobacteria > Enterobacterales > Enterobacteriaceae > Enterobacter > Enterobacter sp. WCHEn045836. The sequence continues at coordinate 173,888 of NZ_RXPT01000006.1, read as the reverse complement.
GAGGCGGTGAAGCTCACCAACGGGCAGGCACAGCTGGAGGTGTCCGGCAACGTGACGTTCGAGACCATCCGCGAATTCGCCGAGACTGGAGTGGATTACATCTCCGTCGGCGCGCTGACCAAACACGTACACGCCCTCGACCTCTCCATGCGCTTCAAATAACGTCTATTCCCCTCTCACCCGGAGAGGGGAAATTTCAGCCTCACTCGCAAATTCACTGCTCTTCTTTGCAAGCCTGCGAGAAATCCCTGAAAGCCGCTTCACGTTCCTTTTTTTGTCCCTCGTCTGCTTTTTTTGCCTCTGTCAGAGTTGTGCCACTTAACTCTGAGGAGCAGATATGGACAGACAACAAGGCTTTACGCTCATTGAGCTGATGGTCGTGATCGGCATTATTGCCATTTTGAGCGCCATCGGCATTCCCGCCTACCAGAACTACCTGCGAAAAGCGGCCCTGACCGACATGCTGCAAACGTTCGTGCCCTATCGTACGGCCATTGAGCTTTGTGCGCTGGAACATGGCGGCGTAACGAGCTGTGACGGCGGCAGTAACGGTATCCCTTCCCCCACGACAACACGGTATGTCTCTGGAATGAGCGTGACGCAGGGCGTCGTGTCGTTAACGGGCCAGGAGAGTCTTAACGGGCTAGAGGTGGTGGTGACGCCGCAATGGAGCAGTGGCAACGGTATGACGGGCTGGAACCGTAGCTGCGATATCAGTAACGACGGCGCGCTCAAACAAGCCTGTGAAGACGTTTTCCGCTTCGACAGTCACTGACAGGAGTGAATAATGAATTCAGATCAACTCATCGCCCTGTGCCAGCGCCACCATGCCCTGCTGCTCGCCAGCGACACCGACATGATCAGCATCGCCGTCGTGGGAAATCCCGGCGCTGAACTGATGGAAGCGCTGCGTTTCGCCACGCAAAAACGTATTGATATTGAATGCTGGACAGCGGAGCGCATGGAAAAACACCGGCAGTTAACCGCGCAATCACACCTCCCGGTTGTTTTAACGCCGCACAACACGGTGGATATTCTCAACCACACCCTGCAGCAGGCGATAAACCAGCGCGCATCTGACATTCATATCGAACCGATGGGGGATATCTGTCAGGTCCGCTTGCGTGTTGACGGTGTGCTTTGCCCGCTGCCCCCGCTTTCTGCAGCGGTGGCAAATACCCTCACCGCGCGCTTAAAAGTGCTGGGCCAACTGGATATTGCGGAGCGCCGTTTACCGCAGGATGGTCAATTTACAATTGAACTGGCAAGCGAGCCGGTCTCTTTTCGCATCGCCACGCTTCCCTGCAGCGGCGGAGAGAAAATTGTGCTGCGCCTGCTGCATCAGGTTCATCAGGCGCTGGAACCCGAAAAACTGGGAATGAGCCCAGAGCAACTGGCCCGCTTTAATGAGATCCTCCGTCAACCGCAGGGGCTGATTTTAGTCACGGGCCCCACCGGTAGCGGAAAAACGGTGACGCTCTATAGCGCCTTGCAGGCGCGTAATACCCCTGACGTCAACATCTGCAGCGTGGAAGATCCGATTGAGATCCCGCTGGCGGGGCTGAACCAAACGCAGATCAATCCCCGTGCGGGGTTAACCTTTCAGAGCGTTCTGCGGGCGCTCCTGCGCCAGGATCCGGACATCATTATGGTAGGCGAGATCCGCGATGGTGAAACGGCAGAAATTGCCATTAACGCCGCGCAGACCGGGCATCTGGTGCTGTCGACGCTGCACACCAACTCCACGACGGAAACCTTAATTCGCCTGCAGCAGATGGGGGTCGCACGCTGGATGATCTCCTCTGCACTTTCGCTGGTGATTGCCCAGCGGCTGGTGCGTCGTCTGTGCCCTCACTGTCGGCAGGAAGCCGACAGCCGCGCAGAATTACCGCGCACCGTATGGCCCCGACAGCTTCCTCGCTGGCAACCTGGCGGCTGCGATCGCTGCTATCACGGCTTTTATGGTCGCGTCGCCATTTTTGAAGTCCTCGCCATTGACACCACGCTCCGGCAGGCCATCGCCAGTGGTGCCTCGATAGAGGTCATCAAAGCCAGCGCCCGTCAGGCGGGAATGACATCGTTATTTGAGCAGGGTTGTCTGGCCGTTGAGCAAGGGCTGACCACGCTGGAAGAGTTGCTGCGCGTGCTGGGAATGCCTAATGAGTGTTAATCATCTCTGGCGCTGGCTGGCGCTGTCCAGTGAAGGCGAATCTCTGTGTGGGGTACTGTGGGCGCCAGATCGCGAAACGGCCTTCGTCAGGCTGATGCGTAAAGAGTTACACCCACTTTCGCTCACCCGATGCTCGCTGACGCACCGCTGGCGACCCCATCATTGCTATGAGATGTTTCGCCAGCTTGCCACACTGTTGCAGGCTGGCCTGACGTTATCGCAAAGTCTGCAAATGCTGGCCGATCAACACCCTGTCAAACACTGGCAGGCGCTGCTGGAAAACATGAATGATGATCTGAGCGAGGGATGTGCCTTTTCAGAGGCGCTGAAGCGATGGCCTGCGGTATTTAGCCCGCTGTATGTCTCGATGGTAAAAACAGGGGAGCTAACGGGGAAACTGGAAACGTGCTGCCGCCAGCTCGCTCAGCAGCAAAAATCCCAGCAGCAACTCGCAGCGAAAGTGAAGAAGGCGTTGCGCTATCCGATGATCATCCTGACGCTGGCCGCAGTCGTTGTACTGGCCATGGTTACCCTGGTCTTGCCGGAATTCGCGGCTATCTACAAGACATTTAACACGCCCCTGCCAGGGCTGACACAGATGGTTATGGGCCTGTCGGAATTTATGCAGACATACGCCCTTGCCCTGTTCGTGCTGTTGCTTATTCCTGCGGTTGCTGCCTACACGCTACGACAGGATCCGCGCTGGCAGCGCATCCTGATGCATATTCCCGTGACGGGAAGGCTGGCGAGAGGGCAAAAACTGGGGCAGATCTTTACCGTACTGTCACTCACGCAGCAGGCAGGCATCCCCTTTTTACAGGGATTACAGAGCGCGGAAGAGACCGTTGATAGCCGCTACTGGCAAGACATACTGCGCAGCGTTCGTGAGGACATTGAAAAAGGCATTACCGTCTGGTCGTCATTTCAGAAAGCGGCGGTCTTTACCCCGCTGTGCATTCAACTCATCCGAACCGGAGAGGTCTCAGGGGCACTCGACATTATGCTGGAAAACCTTGCTCGCCATCATACGGAGCAAACTTTTCAGCTGGCAGATAATCTGGCAGCCCTTCTGGAGCCGGCGCTACTGATTGTAACAGGGGTGATTATCGGTACGCTGGTTGTGGCGATGTATCTGCCCATTTTCCATCTCGGGGATGCAATGAGCGCGGGATAACGCTGGCGTACGGACATACGCCAGCGGAAACATTACAGGCTATTGAATACGCGGTTTTCCTGTTCCTGAACGCGGATAAACGTCGTGCGTTTTGTCAGCTCTTTCAGACGGGATGCCCCAACGTAGGTGCATGCGGAACGCAGGCCACCCAGGATGTCACGAGCCGTGTTTTCAACCGGGCCACGCAGGGGCAGCTTCACGGTTTTGCCTTCGGCGGCACGGTATTTTGCCACGCCGCCCACGTGACGGGTCATTGCCGATTCAGAGCTCATGCCGTAGAACAGCATGAACTTCTCGCCGTTCTCTTCAACCACGGTACCGCCGCTCTCTTCATGGCCCGCCAGCATACCGCCGAGCATCACGAAGTCCGCGCCGCCGCCAAAGGCTTTCGCGACATCACCCGGCATGGTGCAACCGCCGTCGCTGATGATCTGGCCGCCCAGACCATGCGCAGCATCTGCACACTCAATGACCGCGGAAAGTTGAGGATAACCCACGCCGGTCTTCACACGCGTGGTACACACGGAACCCGGACCAATCCCGACTTTCACGATATCAGCACCGGAAAGGATCAGCTCTTCACACATTTCCCCCGTCACCACGTTGCCCGCAATGATGGTTTTGGTGGGCCAGGCCTCACGTGCCTTGCTGACAAACTGCACGAAGTGCTCGGAGTAACCATTTGCCACATCAATACAGACAAAATTGAGCGCCGGGTTAGCGTTGAGAATCTGTTTGGTCTTCTCGAAATCGGCATCGGAGGTACCGGTGGAAACCATGACATGCTTCACCACATCATCGGATGCAGAGGTGATAAAGGCATTCCACTCTTCCGGGGTGTAGTGCTTATGCACAGCGGTGAGGATATCGAATTTCGCCAGCGCGGTTGCCATCTCGAAGGTTCCCACCGTATCCATATTGGCTGCGATAATCGGCACGCCAGACCAGGTCTGACCGGAATGTTTAAAGGTGAATTGACGTTCGAGTTCAACGTCTGAGCGACTTTTCAGTGTAGAGCGTTTAGGGCGGATAAGAACGTCTTTGAAACCTAACTTCAGATCTTCTTCGATACGCATGTGCGGATTCCTGGGGTTAGAGGCAAATATGTTAAAAGCACAACTCCAGTGACGTTATCATACGCACTAATACCTGCTCCGCAAGACTGCGAAATTCTCTTTTTTTACGCTACAATCCTATAAATTTACCTGGTAAAAAGCCGGTAAAGAGAGCCAAACAGTGGCTGGCGCACGTTTGAATTTTAACCAACTGATTTTAATAATGAATAATTCCCAGGATTTGATTTAATGGGGTATATCGTCGCATTAACCGGCGGCATCGGTAGCGGGAAAAGTACCGTTGCGGACGCATTTTCTCGTCTGGGTATCACCATAATCGATGCCGATATTATTGCCCGTCAGGTGGTAGAGCCAGATACACCCGCATTAAACGCCATTAAGGCACATTTTGGTCAGGCAATTATCAATGCGGATGGCACGCTAAACCGTCGTAAGCTTCGCGAATGCATTTTTTCTGATTCTTCAGAAAAGGCCTGGCTTAATGCTCTGCTCCACCCCATTATCCACCAGGAAACCCAGCGTCAGATTGCCGCAGCCCGCTCACCGTATGTTCTGTGGGTGGTTCCGCTGCTGGTAGAGAATCAACTGCACAATAAAGCGGACCGGGTACTGGTCATTGATGTCTCACCCGAAACGCAAATCCAGCGCACCGTGGCGCGCGACCATGTCTCGCGCGAACAGGCTGAACAAATTCTTGCCGCTCAGGCCACGCGCGCTCAGCGCCTTGCCGTTGCGGATGATGTTATTGATAATAACGGCGCACCAGATGCCATTGCATCGGATGTTGCCCGCCTGCACGCGCAGTATCTGACGTATGCCGCGCAGGCCGTTGCACAGGAAAAACCATAATGTCGACCCACATCCTTTTTGAGCATCCGCTCAACGAAAAAATGCGTACCTGGCTGCGTATCGAATTTCTGATTCAACAACTCTCACAACATTTGCCCATCAACGATCACGCGGCGGCGCTGCACTTCTTCCGCAATGTGGGCGATCTTCTGGATGTGATTGAGCGGGGCGACGTCCGCACAGAGCTCCTGAAAGAGCTGGAGCGCCAGCAGCGTAAATTACAGGCCTGGGCCGAAGTCCCGGGCGTTGACCAGAGCCGCATTGATTCACTCCGTCAGCAGCTTAAAAACAGCAGCAGTACGCTGATGGCCGCTCCCCGCGTCGGGCAGTTTTTGCGCGAAGACCGCTTAATCGGGCTGGTGCGCCAGCGCCTGAGTATCCCGGGCGGCTGCTGCAGCTTTGACCTGCCGACACTGCATATGTGGTTGCATATGCCGCAGGTCCAGCGTGATGCACAGGTGAAAAGCTGGCTGGACAGCCTGGAGCCGATGCATCAGACGTTATCCCTGATCCTCGATCTCATCCGTAACTCGGCGCCATTCCGCAAGCAAACCAGCCTGAACGGTTTCTATCAGGACAACGGTGATGATGCGGATCTGCTGCGTCTGAACCTCTCTCTGGGTGAACAGCTTTACCCGCAAATCTCCGGGCATAAGAGTCGTTTTGCGATTCGCTTTATGCCGCTGGATAGTGAAAATGGCACCGTGCCGGAACGCCTCGATTTTGAACTGGCCTGTTGTTAAGGAGTGCCTATGTCTGATGTCACCACCGTAAACTGCCCAACTTGTGGCAAAACTGTTGTCTGGGGAGAGGTAAGTCCGTTTCGCCCATTCTGCTGTAAGCGCTGTCAGTTAATTGACCTGGGCGAATGGGCGGCGGAGGAGAAACGCATTCCAAGTGAAGGCGATCTTTCGGATAGCGATGACTGGAGCGAGAACCAGCAGTAAAGTTCAAAGCCTGCTGGCGCTTCGCTTAGCAGGCCTACTGGTTGCCCGTTAGACGGGATATGACGGGCGCATTTGCCGGAGGAAATTTTTCGGCATCACTCGCGTGAAGCGAAACCCAGCCACCCGGTTGCCCCTCTTTCCCCCAGGGTTCCCCCTCCCAGCTTTCCACAAGCCAGAACCACAGCGTGATGTGACGATCCGGAAACTGGTATTCCAGCTTATCAAACAGCGTTGCGCCAATCGGAGTAATGCCGACCTCTTCCTGCAGCTCACGTACCAGCGCCTGCTCTGGCGTTTCACCGGACTCGATTTTCCCGCCGGGAAACTCCCACTTGTTTGCCATGTGGGCGTCAGCGGCGCGTTGCGTAATAAAGATTTGGTTTTGCGGGTTGCGAATAATCCCGACGGCAATTTGCAGTATTTTCATATTGTCACTTCCATAAAAAAGGCGCAGAAATCTGCGCCTTTTCGTTTTTTATGAACTTAGCTCAGACGGCCGTGGCACGCCTTATATTTTTTACCGGAACCGCATGGGCACGGATCGTTACGCCCCACTTTGCGATCGCCGGTCTGCGCGGCAATCGCCGCTGCGGCTTCGCTATCGTCAGTCTGGTGGCTGAGCTGCTGCATCTGTGCCAGACGCTCAGCTTCCTCACGACGCTGCTGCTCCATCGCTTCCACTTCTTCCGGCATACGCACCTGCACTTTGCTCAGGGTGCTGATAACTTCATATTTCAGCGATTCCAGCATGGAGGCAAACATAGAGAAGGATTCGCGCTTGTACTCCTGCTTAGGATCTTTCTGCGCATAGCCACGCAGGTGGATCCCCTGACGCAGGTAGTCCATCGCCGCCAGGTGCTCTTTCCACAGTGAGTCCAGCGTCTGCAGCATCACTCCTTTTTCGAAGTGACGCATCATCTCAGCGCCCACAACCTCTTCCTTACGCTTATATACCTCCAGCGCGGTTTCGTAGATACGTTCGCGCAGGGTCTCTTCGTGCAGCTCAGGCTCTTTATCCAGCCACTCTTTGATTGGCAGGTCGAGGTCGAAGTCGTTTTTCAGGCGCTCCTGAAGGCCTTCGATATCCCACATCTCTTCCAGAGACTGAGGCGGAATGTGCGCATCGATAGTCGCTTTGAACACATCTTCACGAATGCTGTTGATGGTTTCGCTCACGTCGGATACGTCCAGCAGTTCGTTACGCTGGGTATAGATAGCACGACGCTGATCGTTGGCGACGTCGTCATATTCCAGCAGCTGCTTACGAATATCGAAGTTGCGGCTTTCCACTTTACGCTGCGCGTTGGCAATCGCTTTGGTCACCCATGGGTGCTCAATGGCTTCACCAGGTTTCATCCCCAGCTTACGCATCATGCCGGAAACACGGTCAGAGGCGAAGATACGCATCAGGGCATCTTCCATCGACAGATAGAAGCGGGAAGAACCGGCATCACCCTGACGACCTGCACGACCACGCAGCTGGTTATCGATGCGACGTGATTCGTGACGCTCAGTACCAATGATGTGCAGACCACCAGATGCCAGAACCGCGTCATGACGCACCTGCCAGTCGGCTTTGATCTGCGCAATCTGCTCCGGCGTTGGGTTTTCCAGCTCAGCCACTTCGGCCTGCCAGCTACCGCCCAGCATAATATCGGTACCACGACCCGCCATGTTGGTGGCGATGGTCACAGCCGCCGGATACCCCGCCTGCGCAACGATATCTGCTTCTTTGGCGTGGAATTTGGCATTCAATACGTTGTGCTTGATACCCGCTTTGGTCAGCTCATTAGACACCACCTCGGATTTCTCGATGGAGATGGTCCCCACCAACACCGGCTGGCCTTTAGCAGTACGTTCGCGAATATCTTCGATGATTGCCTGAATTTTTTCCGCTTCGGTCATGTAGACCAGGTCCGGCATGTCCTTACGGATCATTGGACGGTTGGTTGGAACGACAACGGTATCCAGTTTGTAGATGGAGCTGAATTCAAACGCTTCGGTATCTGCTGTACCGGTCATCCCTGCCAGCTTCTCGTACAGGCGGAAGTAGTTCTGGAAGGTGATTGACGCCAGCGTCTGGTTTTCGTTTTGAATATCCACGCCTTCTTTGGCTTCAACGGCCTGGTGCAGACCGTCAGACCAGCGACGACCCTGCATGGTACGGCCGGTGTGCTCATCAACGATGATGACTTCGCCGTCTTTGACGATGTAGTCGACGTCACGAGTGAACAGCGCATGAGCGCGCAGTGCGGCAGTCACGTGGTGCATCAGCATGATGTTGCTCGGGGAGTAGAGAGACTCGCCCTCTTCCATGATGCCTTCAGCCACTAACAGCTCTTCAATTTTAACCAGACCGCGTTCGGTCAGGTTCACCTGGCGCGCTTTTTCATCGACGGAGAAGTGGCCTTCGCCCTGGAAGGTATCGGAGTCTTCTTTCTCCTGACGTAGCAGGTGCGGAATGATTTTGTCGACTTTACGGTACATATCAGAGCTGTCTTCGGCCGGGCCGGAGATGATCAGCGGGGTACGCGCTTCATCGATCAGAATGGAGTCCACCTCATCCACCAGCGCATAGTGCAGTTTACGCTGCACGCGTTCTTCAGGGCTGAACGCCATGTTGTCACGCAGGTAGTCGAAGCCATATTCGTTGTTGGTACCGTAGGTGATATCGGCGTTATACGCTTCACGCTTGGCGGGCGCAGGAAGGCCGGACATGTTGATGCCGACGGTCATCCCCAGGAATTCGAACAATGGACGGTTATTTTCGGCGTCACGCTGTGCCAGATAGTCGTTGACGGTCACGACGTGCACGCCTTTACCGGTCAGTGCGTTCAGGTACGCAGGCAGCGTTGCAGTCAGGGTTTTACCTTCACCGGTACGCATTTCCGCGATGCAGCGCTCATTAAGCACCATACCGCCCAGCAGCTGCACGTCGAAGTGACGCATACCGAATACACGTTTACTCGCTTCACGCACAACCGCGAAGGCTTCCGGGATCAGGCTTTCTAAGGTTTCGCCTTTTTCCAGGCGTGCGCGGAATTCTGCGGTTTTCGCTTTCAGTTCGTCATCAGACAGCTTCTCCATCGCCGGTTCCATACCGTTGATGACAGCGACAGCTTTGCGCATACGGCGCAGGGTACGATCGTTACGACTACCAAAAACTTTGGTTAATAATTTGATTAGCATAATAAATTCTCAAACGCCCCATACTGGGCAGATAAATTAAGGTATTGAAAAAGGTTAATTTAACTGAGGCGTTGTGGCCCGGCGCGGATACCGTGAACCTGGCTTATCCACGTCGAGACAGAGAAAGTGGCGGGTGAAACCACGGCGGATTGTGCTGTCTGCTGAACGGTAACAGCAGGCTGGCTGTCCTGAGTCAACAGCGCGTTGAGCGTATCCAGCAGCGCAAGGTGTTGCGCCTGCACCGGTAGCGTCTCTTCAGCAACCGGTATGGCCTGCGGAGCCATTGCAAATGACAGATGGCGGATAACCGTGCGGATGGCGTGCTGCTGCCAGTAATCTACCGAAAAGTTAGGACGGCGGCTGGCTTCAAGCCACGCAAGATTGGTGAAATTAACGCGCGCGGTGAGATCGTGTTTGGTGGCTGACGTCTTTGCCGGTGTGGCAGCTTCAGCGCTGTTGCTGAGCGCAGGTAAGCCGAAACTCGCCGCGACCATCCCTAATAAGAGATGCGGCCAGAAGTAACGTCTGCCAAATTGTCGCCAGCGCGTCAGAATTCCGCTCACTTGCTCCACCACATAAGCCCGTCTTAAACAGGCTGATTTCAGTTATTCTTTTAAGCGCCCAGATATTACCACTAAAGCCAATACACAGCAGCAGGAATGACGTACTGCAGCGGGGAAAAACGGTCAAGAATGCAGCTAACGCACAGATTTTCTACGCCTGCCAAGCGAAAGGAGAAGCTGGGGGCAAATCTTAGAAGGGTACAAATAAAAACGACTGGTCTTCCTGGTCGGAGAGAGTACCAGGTTAACCAGTCGATTTTTTACGAAACGGCTTGAACCGTTACGCCAGAACCAGGCCAGGCGCTTTGAAGGCCAGTGGCAGTTCAGCTTCGTCTTCGAAGGTCACATACTCCCAGGCTTCCTGTTTTGCCAGGACGGCCTGCAAGAGTTTGTTATTCAGTGCATGACCGGATTTGAACGCGGTAAAGGCACCGATAATGTTGTGACCACACATGAACAGGTCGCCAATTGCATCAAGCATTTTGTGGCGAACGAATTCATCTTCGAAACGCAGACCGTCTTCGTTCAGTACGCGATAATCGTCAACAACGATGGCACAATCGAAGCTGCCGCCCAGGCACAGGCCGCGGGACTGCAGATATTCGATATCACGCATGAAGCCGAAAGTACGAGCACGGCTGATCTGGCGCATAAACGCATCAGCAGAGAAGTTCATCGCATAGCGTTGGGTGCTGGCATCAATCGCCGGATGGTTAAAATCGATGGTGAAGTCCAACGAGAAACCATTGTACGGTTTGAATTCAGCCCACTTGTCGCCATCTTCGACGCGAACGGTCTCTTTGATGCGAACAAATTTCTTCGCGCAGTTCAGTTCTTCGATGCCGGCATCCAGCAACAGATAAACGAACGGAGCAGCACTACCATCCATGATCGGGATTTCTGGCGCATCGACTTCAACAATAATGTTGTCGATACCCAGACCCGCCAGGGCGGCGTTCAGGTGCTCTACGGTAGAAATCCGCACGTCATGCTCGTTCACCAGACAAGTACAGAGCATAGTATCACGCACAGATTTGGCATCGGCCGGAAAATCTACCGGTGGATTCAAGTCGGTGCGACGATAGATGACCCCGGTATTGGCCGGCGCAGGGCGTAACGTCAGGGTGACTTTCTTGCCGGTATGTAAACCGACACCCGTCGCCTGAACGATACGTTTAAGTGTCCTTTGTTTGATCATCGTATAATCTCGCCAAATTAACTATCCAACCGAGAGTGTATATCACTAACGGTGGGCCAGTTTAGCACAAAGAGCGGAAATCCCCAAATTCCAGCCAATTCTTAGTCAGCTTGCTTACGCAGGAACGCCGGGATATCCAGATAATCTGGCTCTTTCGCCGTTTGCGGCGTTGGGTCATTAACCACTTTTGCGGCCGGTTTTTGCTCCTGAGTCAGAGGAGACATACCGTGCTGCTGGTAACGATCCATAACCGGCTGCTGAGTCTGCTTGTTGGTCACCAGAGTGATTTCAGGACGCTTGTCCATACCGATACCGGTAGCTACAACCGTCACACGCAGCTCGTCGTTCATTTCCGGGTCAAGGGATGTACCGATTACCACGGTAGCGTTGTCAGAGGCGAACGCACGGATGGTGTTACCCACGGTTTCGAACTCATCCAGACGCAGGTCAAAGCCAGCGGTGATGTTGACCAGCACGCCACGCGCACCAGACAGATCGATATCTTCCAGCAGAGGAGAAGAGATAGCCATTTCAGCCGCTTCTTCCGCACGGTCTTCACCGCTCGCCACGCCGGAGCCCATCATCGCGTAGCCCATTTCGGACATCACGGTGCGAACGTCAGCAAAGTCAACGTTCATCAGGCCAGGACGGGTAATCAGTTCAGCGATACCCTGAACCGCGCCTTTCAGCACGTCGTTTGCTGCGCCAAAGGCATCCAGCAGGGAGATACCGCGACCCAGCACTTTCAGCAGTTTGTCGTTCGGGATGGTGATCAGCGAGTCCACATGCTTGGACAGCTCGGTGATACCCTGCTCCGCGGATGCCATACGCTTCTTGCCTTCAAAGTTGAAAGGCTTGGTCACGACAGCAACGGTCAGGATCCCCAAATCTTTAGCCACTTCGGCCACAACAGGTGCTGCGCCGGTACCTGTACCACCGCCCATACCTGCTGCGATAAAGACCATGTCCGCACCTTCCAGTGCCGCACGCAGGGCCTCACGATCTTCTTCAGCCGCATTGCGACCCACTTCCGGGTTAGCCCCTGCGCCCAGACCTTTAGTGATGCCACCACCGATCTGAATCGTCTGGCCTACAGCCGTCTTACGCAGTGCCTGTGCATCGGTGTTAACCGCAAAGAATTCGACACCTTCAATGCGCTCGCGCACCATATGCTCTACGGCGTTACCGCCGCCGCCACCGACGCCGATGACTTTAATCACCGCGTCGTTGGTCAGTTCCATAGGTTCAAACATAATTTCTCTCTCCGTTGTGCCTGTCGCCCGAGACCGTTAATTCTCTCCGGTCTCTTAAAAAAATTAAAACTCTTTTCGCAGCCAGTTGTTCAGTCGTTTGACCCACGACCCCACTGAGACGCGTTTTTCCACTTCTGCTTCACCACTGAGATGGGATTCTTTCCCGTAGTGGAGCAGGCCCACAGCCGTTGAATAGTAAGGCTCCTGGGCATAATCCGTTAAACCGGTAATATTCAGCGGTGCGCCAATACGCACCTGCGTATGGAATACACGTTGCGCACAGGCCGCAAGACCTTCAATTTGCGCTGCACCGCCGGTTAATACAATCCCCGCCGCAAGATGATGTTTTACGCCCTGCTGGCGAAGCTGTTCCTGTAATTGCAAAATCTCTTCATTGACCAGGTTGAGCAGCTCGGTATAGCGTGGCTCAATCACCTCTGCCAACGTCTGGCGCTGCAGGCTACGCGGCGGACGACCGCCCACGCTTGGCACTTCAACGCTCTCATCTTTGCCAACGATAGACCCCAGCGCACAACCGTGGCGCACTTTAATCGCTTCTGCATCGCTTGGCGGCGTACCAAACGCGTAGGCAATATCGCTGGTTACCACGTTCCCCGCGTAAGGGATCACTTTAGTGTGGCGCAGGGCACCGCCGGTATACACGGCCATATCCATTGTACCACCACCAATATCGACCACACAGACGCCCAGTTCACGTTCATCTTCGGTCAGCACGGAATAGCTTGCCGCCAGACCGGCGAAAATAAGTTGGTCAACTTTCAGGCCACAACGTTCAACGGCTTTTACGATGTTCTTCGCCATATCGTTGTGACATGTGATCAGGTGCACTTTTGCCTGCATACGCACGCCAGAAAGGCCAACCGGGTTCTTGATCCCTTCCTGGTAGTCAATCGCGTACTCTTGCGGAATCACGTGCAATACGCGATGCTCATCGCGAACGCGCACGGATTTCGCCGTGTGCACCACGTTCTCCACATCTTCCTGCGTCACTTCTTCTTCAGAAATGGGCACCATGCCAATTTCGTTCTGGCAGCTAATATGCTTACCAGAGAGGGCCAGATAGACAGAGGAAATCTGGCAATCTGCCATTAATTCAGCCTGATCGATGGCGCGCTGGACGCATTTCACCACCGACTCAAGATCGTTTACCCCACCTTTATCCATACCACGGGACGGGCAACTGCCCACGCCAATGATATTGACCATACCGTCGGGCAGAACTTCCCCTACTAAAGCGGCAACCTTCGCGGTGCCAATCTCCAGTCCAACTACCAGTTTTCTGTCCGTCGCCTTGATCATTGTTGTTCTGCCTGTACCTGTGCCTGATTCTGTTGCTGATTAGGTTCCTCGACCGGAGCCGGTACCCAACCGACTGCTGCGCCTGAGTCATAGCGCAAATCAACGTAGCTTATCCGTTTGCCGTCAGTCTGTGCCTGCTGCTGTAAAACCGGGTAAAGTTCTACAAAACGCGCCAGACGCTTCATTGTGTCGCCGCGGCCCAGGTTGAGCTTAATGCCATTCGTTAAGGTGAGCTGCCATGAACGGCGCGCCGTCATCGCTGCATCTTTTAACGTAAACCTGTCCTTCGCCAGCACTTGCCCCATCTCGCGAAAACCCTGTAACACTTCGTTTTCGCTGCCTTCAGGACCATACAACATCGGTAAATTTTGCTTGTTGACACGATCGGCCGGGACGCTGAAGGAATTTCCGTCTACGTCAACCATGTGCTGATCATTCCAACGCGCAATGGGCACATATTCAACCAGATGAATCTTCAATTCATCAGGCCATTGCTTTCTTACACTCGCCTGTTTTATCCACGGCAGACGTTCAATCTGACTCTGGATAATGTTGACATCCTGCGTCATAAAGGTGCCAGGCGACCCCAGTGCCAGAATTGACTGGCGAATATCATCGTTACGCGTGTAGTGGCGTTCACCGGTGACCACCAGCTTCGACAGCGGCAACCGCTGCGCATCTTCCATCCAGCCCAGTACCATCCAGCCGCTGATAAACACGGTGCACAGCACCCCGAGCAGGAAAATAATCCCTGCAAGACGCGTTCCATTACTCCGGCGTGAAGAAGAATATTCTTCCTCGTCATCGCGGTTGCGCGTGTTCAATGCAGCCTGAGACATATCAGCCCGCCTGGTCCAGAATACGTACGACTAACTGCGAGAAGCTCATCCCCGCCTGACGCGCGGCCATCGGCACAAGGCTGTGGCTGGTCATGCCTGGAGAAGTATTCGCTTCCAGCAAATAAAATTGCCCATCGCTGTCGAGCATCACATCAATGCGGCCCCAGCCACTGCACCCAAGAACATTCCAGGCTTTAAGCACCAGGGACTGTAAATCGGCTTCACGTTCTGCTTCAAGACCTGCAGGGCAGAAATATTGCGTCTCGTCAGAGAGATACTTCGCCTCATAATCATAGAATACGCCAGCAGGTTGGATGCGAATCGACGGTAAAATTTCTTCGCCAAGCATCGCCACGGTAAATTCCGGTCCGCTGAGCCATTTTTCAATGAGAACTTCTTCATCGTGTTGAAATGCCAGCGCTAAAGCAGCCGATAAATCATCAGCTTTATCCACTTTGGACATCCCCACGCTCGACCCTTCACGGCTGGGCTTTACAATAACCGGTAAGCCCAGCTCAGCAATGCGTGTATTAACGCTGTCCTGAAGGCCCATTTCAAATTCGCGACGCGTCAGCGCAACCCACGGCGCGACGGGCAAACCGGCGCCCTGCCACAGCAGTTTACTGCGCAGTTTATCCATTGAGATGGCGGAGGCCATCACGCCGCTGCCGGTGTAGGGCATACCGATTAAATCCAGCAATCCTTGCAGGGTACCGTCTTCACCGCCACGACCGTGTAAAGCAATAAAGACTTTATCGAAGCCCATCGCTTTCAGTTGCGTCACATCGACCTCTTTCGGATCGACCAGATGAGCATTAACGCCCCCTTCACGCAGGCCCGCCAGTACAGCAGCGCCTGAATTCAGGGAAACCTCGCGCTCAGCGGAGGTGCCGCCAGACAGGACAGCAATCTTATCAGCCATGATGCTCATCCTCCTGCGTTTGCGGCTTCAGTTTGATTTCAGCTAAGGTACGGGCGATTTTGCCGATATTTCCCGCACCCTGAATCAGAATCAAATCGTTACCTGTCAGTACCGGCGCCAGAATTTCGGCGACCTGAGCAGGATCAGAAACCAGAATAGGGTCTACTTTGCCGCGTCCGCGAATGGTTCGACACAGAGAACGGCTGTCCGCACCCGGGATCGGCGTTTCGCCCGCAGAATAAACATCCAGCATCAGCAATGTGTCCACCTGCGACAGCACGCTGGCGAAATCGTCATACAGATCGCGCGTACGCGTAAAACGGTGCGGCTGGAAGATCATCACCAGGTTCTTCTCTGGCCAGCCCGCACGCGCCGCCTTGATGGTCGCGTCCACTTCGGTCGGATGGTGGCCATAGTCGTCCACCAGCATGGCGGTGCCCGGTTTGCCGTTCACGGCATCCAGCGGGAACTCACCCAGGAAGTCGAAACGACGCCCGGTCCCCTGGAAGCTTTCCAGCGCACGCAGGATCGCATCGTCATCAATACCTTCTTCCGTCGCGACGGCCACCGCCGCGGCTGCGTTCAGGGCGTTATGACGTCCTGGAGCGTTCAGCGTCACGTGCAGGAGTTCTTTGTCCTGACGCGCCAGGGTGAAATGCCCCTGCGCACCAATCTGTTTGTACTCTTCCACGCGGACATCCGCGTCTTCGCTGAAGCCATAGGTGGTGATCTGACGACCAACCCGCGGCAGCAACTCGCGAATGACCGGATCGTCCACACACATTACCGCGCGTCCATAGAACGGCAGGTTGTGCAGGAAGTTGATAAAGGTCTGCTTTAAGTTCTCGAAGTCGCCCTGGTATGTATCCATGTGGTCAGCTTCGATGTTAGTGACAATCGCCACCATCGGCTGCAGATGCAGGAACGACGCATCGCTCTCATCCGCTTCCGCAATCAGATAACGGCTGTGGCCCAGACGCGCATGCACACCTGCTGCTTTTACCAGGCCGCCGTTAACGAAGGTCGGGTCGAGACCCGCTTCGGCATAAATACTGGACACCATCGCCGTCGTCGTGGTTTTACCGTGCGTCCCGGCAATCGCAATCCCGTGACGGAAACGCATCAGTTCTGCCAGCATTTCCGCGCGGCGGATCACCGGAATACGCGCTTCATGCGCGGCCACGATTTCCGGGTTATCAGAGGAGATGGCGCTGGATACCACCACCACACTCGCATCGCGCACGTTTTCAGGGCGATGGTTGAAATAGATAGTCGCCCCAAGCGACGCCAGTTGCTGCGTAACAGGGTTTGGCGCCAGGTCAGACCCGCTGATCTGATAGCCTTCGTTAGCTAACACTTCGGCAATACCGCCCATGCCAGCACCACCGATGCCAACAAAGTGAATGTGCCGGACGCGACGCATCTCGGGCACGATTGAACGCAGTTTTGCCAGTTGTTGTGTATTCATTCTCTAAACGCCATCGACTACTTAAAAATTCGTGCAGCGCAACACGCGCTGCGAGGGTTAAGCCTGGGCTGCCAGGCTCACTTCTTTTGCCACCCGTTCCGTTGCATCAGGAATGGCTGTCGCACGTGCGCGTTGCGCCATCTCCATTAATGCTTCTCTGTTCCAGCCCGCCAGGGTGGTGGCGACCGCATCGGCGGTAAATTGTGGCTGCTCAAAAATTTTCGCGGCACCGGCTTTTTCAAGCGGCAGCGCATTCCAGTACTGCTGACGGTCTTTGTGCTGGAACGGCACAAACAGGGCCGGTAAACCTGCAGCGGCAATTTCACTGACCGTTAATGCGCCAGAGCGGCAGACCACGACATCGGCCCAGGCATACGCTGCTGCCATATCGTCGATAAACTCGGTTACTTTGTGCTGCGGCTGGCCTTCTGCCGCATAAGCCTGCTCAACGGTCTGCTGAGCACCTTTTCCGCTTTGATGCCAGATCGTCACGGCATCACCCAGCTTTGCGGCAACCTGCGGCATCGTCTGGTTCAGGATACGTGCCCCCTGCGATCCACCGACGACCAACACACGGACCGGTCCTTCACGGCCAGCCATGCGGGCATCCGGTAACGGCAGCGCCAGTACGTCCACGCGCACCGGGTTACCCACGACGTCCGCTTTCGGGAACGCACCAGGAAACGCCTGCATAACTTTGGTGGCGATTTTCGCCAGCCATTTGTTGGTCAGGCCGGCGATACCATTCTGCTCATGTAATACGACGGGAATGCCCAACGACCACGCGGCAAGTCCCCCCGGACCTGAAACATAACCGCCCATGCCCAGCACCACATCAGGCTGAAAGCGCTTCATGATGCTGCGCGCCTGACGCCATGCGTTGAAAATGCGCACCGGCGCCAGAAGTTGGGCCTTAATACCTTTGCCACGAAGGCCAGAAATACGAATAAAGTCGATCTTAATACCGTGCTTCGGTACCAGGTCGGCTTCCATGCGGTCTGCGGTTCCCAGCCAGCGTACCTGCCAGCCCTGATCCATTAAATGGTGCGCAACCGCCAGCCCCGGGAATACATGTCCGCCGGTACCGCCTGCCATCACCATTAACCGCTTCGGTTGATTCATCGTGAACCTCGTGTAAACGCCTGGGCTTTCTCCAGACGCGTCTCATAATCTATGCGTAACAAAAACATGATGGCCGTCGACATAATCAACAGACTGGAACCACCATAACTGATCAACGGCAACGTCAGGCCCTTGGTCGGCAGCATACCCGCTGCGGCCCCGACGTTAACCAATGCCTGGAAGCTAAACCAGATACCAATTGAGCAGGCTAAGAAACCTGAGAAGCGGTGATCGATCTCCAGCGCTTTCCGCCCAATCGACATGGCGCGGAAAGCGACGAAGAATACCATTAATAGCGCTAATACCACACCGATATAACCCAGTTCTTCCGCAATAATGGAGAAGATGAAGTCAGTATGCGCTTCGGGTAAATACTCCAGTTTCTGTACCGAGTTGCCCAGGCCTTGTCCCCAGACTTCACCGCGGCCAAACGCCATGAGTGACTGCGTCAGCTGATAGCCACTGCCAAACGGGTCTTCCCACGGGTTCCAGAACGAGGTCACACGGCGGATACGGTAGGGTTCGGCGAGGATCAGCAGGACAACGGCTGAAATCCCCATCCCGATAATGGCGATGAACTGCCACAGTTTCGCTCCCGCCAGGAACAGCATCGCCAGCGTCGTTACAAACAGTACTACCACGGTACCGAGGTCAGGCTGTGCCAGCAGTAAGACCGCCAGCACCAGAATCACGCCCATCGGTTTCAGGAAGCCGCGGAGGTTGTTACGCACTTCATCCACTTTGCGCACCAGGTAGTTCGCCAGGTAGCAGAACAGGGACAGTTTGGTAAATTCTGCCGGCTGAATACGCAGCGGGCCAAAGGCGATCCAGCGCGATGCCCCGTTTACGGAGCTACCTACCACCAGGACGATCAGCAGCATAATGATCGAGGCGATCAGCATCGCGGTGCTGTGTCGCTGCCAGAACGCCATTGGCAGACGTAAGGTTACCAGCGCAAGACAGAACGCCAGGATGATGTACAGACCATCACGCTTGGCAAACAGGAAAGGATCGTTCGCCAGTCGCTGCCCGACGGGCATCGATGCTGACGTCACCATGATAAAGCCGACCGCCGCCAGCCCCAGGGTGAGCCAGAAGAGCGTACGATCGTACATAATCAGGCTGTCGTTATCTTTCTGACGAGAGCCCATCACCCAGCCTTTCAGTGCCGCAAACAACCACACCAGGATACCAAATCCTGGGAAGCGCGGCATTTTCAGGCGAGGGAGAGATAAACGCATCAGCCTAACTCCTTCGCCAGGCGGGTAAAGAGATCACCACGCTGTTCGAAATTCTTGAATTGATCGAGGCTGGCGCATGCCGGGGAGAGCAGCACCATATCGCCCGGCTTCACGCGAGGGGCAATCAGGCGCATGGCCTGTTCCATGGTTTCAGTCTGCTCGGCAATTTCAGGGCGCAGTTCAGCCAGTTCACTGCCGTCACGACCAAAGCAGTACAGACGGATGTTATCGCCAGAAAGATACTGTTTCAGTGAGGAGAAATCAGCGGATTTACCGTCGCCCCCCAGCAGCAGATGCAGGGTACCTTCAACCTGCAAACCATTCAGCGCGGCCTCAGTACTGCCTACGTTGGTGGCTTTGGAATCATTGATCCAGCGCACCCCGTTATGCTCCAGCGCCAGCTGGAAACGGTGCGCCAGACCGGTAAAGGTGGTTAACGCCTGCAGGCTGGAAGAGCGTGGCAGACCGGCGGCATCCGCCAGCGCCAGCGCCGCCAGCGCATTGGTGTAGTTATGCTGGCCGGAAAGCTTCATCTCTTTCACGTTCAGCACTTTCTCGCCTTTCACGCGCAGCCAGGTTTCCCCCAGCTGGCGGTTCAGATGATAATCACCCATGGTGATACCAAAGCTGATGCAGCGCTCGTCGGCACCGCGTACCGGCATGGTCAGGGCATCATCGGCATTAACGACACAGACCTTCGCGTTTTCATAAATGCGTAGTTTTGCGGCGCGATACTGCTGCAGGCCAAATGGGTAGCGATCCATATGATCTTCGGTCACGTTGAGGATCGTCGCCGCTGCCGCATGCAGGCTGGAAGTTGTTTCCAGCTGGAAGCTGGAAAGCTCCAGGACATACAGTTCACAGCCCTTGTCCAGCAGCATCAGTGCAGGCAGGCCGATATTTCCGCCAACGCCAACGTTCATGCCCGCCGCTTTCGCCATCTCCCCTACCAGGGTAGTGACGGTGCTTTTTCCGTTAGAACCAGTAATGGCGATAACAGGCGCCTGCGCTTCGCGGCAGAACAGCTCGATATCACCAACAATCTCAACGCCCGCATCGGCTGCGGCGCTCAGTGAAGGGTGCGCCAGCGCCATTCCGGGGCTGGCCACAATCAGATCGGCTGCCAGCAGCCAGTCATCATTCAGACCACCAAGGTGGCGTTCAACCTGTTCCGGCAGTTTGTCCAGACCCGGCGGAGAAACACGCGTATCCATCACCCGTGGCGTCACGCCGCGCGCGAGGAAAAAGTCCACGCAGGACAGGCCAGTAAGGCCCAACCCGATGATAACGACTTTTTTGCCCTGGTAATCTGCCATGATTAACGTACCTTCAGCGTTGCCAGGCCAATCAGCACCAGCATCAGCGAAATAATCCAGAAGCGCACGATGACGCGCGGCTCTGGCCAGCCTTTCAGTTCATAGTGATGGTGAATCGGCGCCATACGGAAGATGCGCTGGCCGCGCAGCTTAAACGAACCGACCTGCAGAATCACCGACAGGGTTTCAACCACAAATACCCCCCCCATGATCACCAGCAGGAACTCCTGGCGCAGCAGCACGGCAATAATGCCCAGCGCGCCACCCAGAGCCAGTGAACCGACGTCACCCATAAAGACCTGGGCCGGATAGGTGTTGAACCACAGGAAGCCCAGCCCCGCCCCGACAATGGCCGTACAGACGATCACCAGCTCGCCCGCGTGACGCAGGTACGGAATGTGCAGATAATTAGCAAAGTTCATGTTGCCGGTCGCCCACGCCACCAGCGCGAAACCTGCGGCCACGAAGACCGTTGGCATAATCGCCAGACCATCCAGACCATCTGTCAGGTTCACCGCGTTACCGGTGCCCACAATCACGAAGTACGCCAGCAGAATGTAGAACAGCCCCAGTTGCGGCATGACGTCTTTAAAGAACGGCACCACCAGCTCGGTAGCGGGAGTGTCTTTTCCTGCCAGATACAGCGCGAAGGCCACGCCCAGCGCAATTACCGACATCCAGAAATATTTCCAGCGGGCGATCAGACCTTTCGTGTCTTTACGCACCACTTTGCGGTAATCATCGACAAACCCAATGATTCCGTAGCCCACCAGCACAGTCAGCACGCACCAGACGTACGGATTGGATGGATAGGCCCACAGCAGCACGGAAACCACGATCGCGGTCAGGATCATAATCCCGCCCATGGTTGGCGTACCGCGTTTACTGAAGTGCGATTCCGGACCATCGTTACGCACGACCTGGCCAAAAGAGAGTTTTTGCAGACGGGCAATCATGCGCGGGCCCATCCACAATGAGATGAACAGCGCAGTCAGCAGGCTGACAATGGCGCGAAACGTCAGATAGGAAAAGACGTTAAAGCCTGAGTAATATTTGACCAAATGTTCGGCCAGCCAAACTAACATGTCCCGTTCTCCTGTAATGCGTGCACAACCTCTTCCATGGCGGCACTACGTGAACCTTTCACTAACACAGTCACCATTTGTTTTTCAGCAATCAACGCCTTCAGACGTTCAATCAGTGCGGCTTTATCGGCAAAATGTTCGCCAACACCGCTGGCATGGCTAATCGCCTGGCTCAGTTTTCCGGCGCTCAGGACACAATCCAGCCCCGCCACTTTCGCGGCTTCACCCACCTGGGTATGACAGGCTTCGCTTTCATCGCCCAACTCGGCCATATCGCCAACGACCATCACACGATAACCCGGCATTTCGGACAGCACCTGTACGGCCGCCGTCATCGAACCGACGTTCGCGTTGTAGGAGTCATCCAGCAGCAGTTTGTTTTCTGCAAGCTGGATGGGGAACAGACGCCCCGGTACGGCTTTTAAATTTGCCAGACCGGTTTTTATCGCGTCATGTGTCGCGCCTACAGCCATCGACAACGCCGCGGCAGCGAGCGCATTGGCGATGTTATGGCGCCCGGGCAGTGGCAGCAGAACCTCAATGCCCCCCGTTGGGGTATTGAGTGTGAATTCCGTGCCATGCGAGGTCACATGGATATTGGTTGCGGTAAAATCACTGTTGGCCGCATTTGGCGAGAAACGCCACGTCTTACGCGAGCCAATAATGCTCTGCCAGTTCAGCCAGTCATTATTGTCGGCATTCATAATGGCGATACCATCATCCGGCAGGCCGGTATAGATCTCGCCTTTGGCTTTTGCCACGCCTTCGAGTGAACCAAAACCTTCCAGATGTGCAGCAGCCAGGTTATTCACCAGCGCGGCCTCCGGACGCGTCAGGCTCACGGTCCAGGCGATTTCGCCCTGATGATTTGCCCCTAATTCAATCACCGCAAACTCATGCTCTTTGGTGAGGCGAAGTAATGTCATCGGCACACCGATGTCATTATTTAGATTGCCTGCGGTGTAAAGTGTGTTACCGCACTGACTGAGTATGGCCGCCGTCATCTCTTTGACCGACGTTTTACCCGACGACCCCGTCAGGGCGACAACGCGAGCCGGGACCTGCTGACGAACCCAGGCAGCCAGCTCACCAAAGGCCAGACGCGTATCCTTCACCACAAGCTGTGGCAAATCGATAGCGAGTTTGCGGCTCACCAGCAGCGCACCTGCACCGTTTTCTTTCGCCTGTTCAGCAAAATCGTGGGCGTCAAAACGTTCGCCTTTCAGCGCCACAAACAGGCACCCGGCGGTCACTTTGCGGGTATCTGTTGTCACGGCGTCAATGGTGACGTCCTGACCATGCAACGTACCCTGCAGGAGAGTTGCCGCCTTGCCGAGCGTTAAGCTAATCATGCCACCACTCCCAACAGACGCGCTGCCGTTACACGATCCGAATAGTCCAGACGACGGTTGCCAACAATCTGATAATCTTCATGGCCTTTACCCGCCAGAAGCACAACGTCGTTCTCCTGCGCCTGCATAATGGCGTTGGTCACGGCTTCTGCACGGCCTTCCACCACGCGGGCACGTCCTGCGTCCAGCATACCGGCCAGGATATCGTTGATAATGGCGCGCGGCTCTTCAGTGCGCGGGTTGTCATCGGTCACAACCGGAATATCCGCGAACTGTTCGGCAATGGCTCCCATCAACGGACGCTTGCCCTTGTCGCGATCGCCTCCACAGCCAAACACGCACCACAGCTTACCGGTGCAGTGCAGGCGTGCCGCTTCGAGCGCTTTTTCCAGCGCATCGGGCGTGTGGGCATAATCGACAACCACGGTCGGTTTACCTGGCGCACTGAACACTTCCATACGGCCACAGACTGGCTGCAGACGCTCTGCGGATTTCAGCAGTTCGGCCATCGGATAGCCCAACGCCAGCAATGTAGCCAGTGCCAGCAGCAGGTTGCTGACGTTAAAGGCCCCCATCAGGCGGCTTTCAATTTCGCCTTCCCCCCAGGAAGAGGCAAAGCGAATCGTCGCGCCGCTGTCATGATAATTAACCTCAACCGCCTTCAGCCAACGGCCATGGCAGTTCGGATCGATATGGTCATCCATCGACACCGCCACCGCATCCGGCAGCTTCGCAAGCCAGCGGCGCCCGACTTCGTCGTCAGCGTTGATGATGGCTTGTCCATAGTGATGCGTGGAGAAGAGCAGCCATTTCGCGGCCTCGTAATGCTCCATATCACCATGATAATCAAGATGATCGCGACTCAGGTTCGTGAACACGGAGGCGGCAAATTTCAACGCCGCTACACGATGCTGTACCAGACCATGAGAGGAGACTTCCATCGCCGCAAAGGTCGCGCCCTGCCCTGCCAGCCCGGCAATCACATGCTGCACGTCAACCGCGGAGCCGGTGGTGTTTTCCGTCGGGCTCACTTTACCCAACAGCCCATTCCCCACGGTGCCCATCACGGCGCCGGTTTCACCCAGCAACTGCGCCCATTGCGCCATCAACTGAGTGGTCGTCGTTTTTCCGTTGGTGCCCGTCACGCCCACCAGACGCAGTTGGTCTGAAGGCTCGTTATAGAAACGTCCCGCCAGTGCGGAGAGTCGCTCATTTAACTGGCTAAGATAGATAACCGGCACACCATGCATTTCACGGATTTCACCGTCGGTTGCCTCATCTTTAGCCTCAGCAATAATGGCAGCTACACCTTGCGCAATCGCCTGCGGGATATATCGACGCCCGTCCGCCTGATGACCAACTACAGCCACAAAAAGATCGCCGGAAGCAGCCACACGGCTGTCCAGTACCATCTCCCGTAGCGCTCGCTCAGGTGCATTTGGCACCCACGGAGCGAGAAGGTCGCGCAAATTACGATCTGCCACCTGTACCCTCGCCTTGATTAATTACAAATTCACTTTTTTCGCCCGTTGCCAGCGCATCCGGTTCAACGTTCATGGTGCGCAATACGCCGCCCATGATGGCGCCAAACACAGGCGCGGAAACGGCGCCGCCGTAGTATTTACCCGCCTGTGGATCGTTAATCACGACCACCAGCGCAAAACGCGGATTGCTTGCAGGCGCAACGCCTGCGGTATAGGCAATGTATTTGTTGATGTAGCGGCCGTCTGGCCCCACTTTTTTCGCTGTACCGGTTTTAATGGCGATGCGATAGCCTTTGATCGCCGCCTTCACGCCGCCGCCGCCAGGTAGCGCCACGCTTTCCATCATATGCACAACGGTACGAACGATAGATTCCGGGAAGATACGCTCGCCCGGAACCGGTGGATCAACTTTGGTAATTGACAGCGGGCGATAGACGCCATAGCTGCCAATCGTTGCGTAGACTCGCGCCAACTGTAACGGGGTTACCATTAGCCCGTAGCCGAAAGAGAAGGTGGCCCTCTCTATGTCAGACCACCGTTGTTTTTGAGGATATAAGCCACTGCGTTCTCCGACCAACCCCAAATTGGTCGCCTTTCCTAGCCCAAAACGTGAGTAAGTCTCTACTAACGCTGAGGACGGCATCGCTAACGCCAGCTTTGAAACACCGACGTTACTCGACTTCTGTAATACCCCGGTCAGGGTCAATTCGCTGTAGCGCGCCACGTCTTTGATCTCGTGGCCGTTAATACGATAAGGAATGGTGTTCAGAACCGTGTTCTCATTGACGATGCCGCGTTGCAGCGCCGTCATCACCACCATCGGTTTCACCGTGGAGCCGGGTTCGAACACGTCAGTAATGGCCCGGTTACGCATTGCATCTTTGGCGGTACCGGTAAAGTTGTTCGGGTTGTAGGACGGGCTGTTGGCCATCGCCAGTACTTCACCGGTGCTGACATCCACCAGCACGGCGCTGCCCGACTCCGCCTTGTTAAAGGCCACGGCATTGTTCAACTCGCGATACACCAGCGCCTGCAGACGCTCATCAATGCTCAACGCCAGGTTGTGGGCAGCCTGGCTGTCTGTGGAAGAGATATCTTCAATTACGCGACCATAGCGGTCTTTTCGCACGATTCGCTCGCCTGGCTGACCGGTAAGCCACTTATCGAAGCTTTTTTCTACCCCTTCGATCCCCTGGCTATCGACGTTGGTAAAGCCAATGAGGTGAGCAGTCACTTCGCCTGAAGGATAGTAACGGCGAGACTCTTCACGAAGATGAATACCCGGTAGCTTCAGTTTTTTGATGTAATCGGCCATGTCAGGGTTAACCTGACGCGCCAGATAGATAAAGCGCCCTTTTGGGTTGGCGTTAACACGGGAGGCAAGCTGATCCAGCGGCATTTTCA
This sequence comes from Enterobacter sp. WCHEn045836, assembly GCF_003965585.1. Classification (NCBI taxonomy): domain Bacteria; kingdom Pseudomonadati; phylum Pseudomonadota; class Gammaproteobacteria; order Enterobacterales; family Enterobacteriaceae; genus Enterobacter; species Enterobacter sp. WCHEn045836. The sequence continues at coordinate 147,916 of NZ_RXPT01000006.1, read as the reverse complement.
GGGCATCAGACAGCGCTTTCCAGCGGTTGTCGAGCGTAATACCGCCAGCATCGTGCAGCTCTTTTGGATCGGCCCAGATCGCCTTCACCGGTACGCTCACCGCCAGCGGACGGCCGGAACGGTCGGTGATCATTCCGCGGGATGTGGAGACTTCCTGTACGCGCAGCGAGCGCATATCGCCCTGCCGTACCAGCATGTCAGGCGCGACGATTTGTAGCCACGCCACGCGTCCCAGCAGGAAGCCCAGCGCGAGTAAAATGCAGCCGCAAAGCAACGCAAAACGCCAACTTACAAAGTTGGCCTGTTCTTCCTGACGTTTTGGTTTTAGCGTTTTTGCCGCTGCTCTCATGCGTCGCGTTTTCCCTTATTTTTGTACTACGATATTTTCCTGGGAAGGATCAACATGCTGCAATTGCAGCTTTTCCGTTGCGATCCGTTCAACCCGGCTGTGATCGCCGAGCGCGTTTTCTTCAAGGATCAGATTTCGCCATTCAATATCCAGCGCATCGCGTTCCAGTACCATCTGCTCGCGTTGCGCAGTCAATAAACGTGTATGGTGGGCTGTAGTGACCACCGTTACTGCCGTCACAATGATGCAAATGAACAAGCAGAGTGGCAGCTTCCCAAACCGCAAAAGATCGTCGCCGATCACGCCAGGCAAGGCATGGCGCTCGTTGCTTCCTAACGAATCCTTAACTTTGCTTAGGGTCTCTGTCACTCTGCTGATCATGCGTTCGTCCTCTCTGCAATACGCAGCACTGAACTACGGGCGCGTGGATTCTCTGCCACCTCTTCTTCGCCCGGCATCAACTTGCCTAATGCTCGCAACTGACGGCCACCCAGCTTCCTGAGTTGTTCTTCCGTCATCGGCAGCCCTGCTGGAACCTGTGGACCGCGGCTTTGTTCACGCATAAAGCGCTTCACAATACGGTCCTCCAGCGAATGGAAGCTGATGATGGATAACCGCCCACCCGGGGCCAGCACGTCGAGCGAGCTTTTTAGCGCCAGCTCTATTTCCTCCAGTTCACTGTTTACCCAGATGCGCACCGCCTGGAAGGTACGGGTCGCGGGATGTTTGTGTTTATCCTTCACCGGTGTTGCCGCCGCAATCACCTCGGCCAGCTCTTTCGTGCGGGTCATCGGTTCAACACGATTGCGCTCAACAATGGCGCGCGCGATGCGCTTGCCAAAACGTTCTTCACCAAAGGTTTTGATCACCCAGGCAATATCCGCTTCATCCGCAGTCTGTAACCACTCGGCGGCAGACTGACCGCGCGTAGGATCCATGCGCATGTCCAGCGGGCCGTCGCGCATAAAGGAGAAACCGCGTTCAGCATCATCAAGTTGGGGTGAAGAGACGCCAAGATCGAGAAGAATCCCGTCGATCTTGCCCGTCAGGCCGCGCTCAGCAACGTAATCTGCCAGCGCAGAGAAAGGTCCATGCACGATGGAAAAGCGTGGGTCATCGATGGTTTGCGCAACAGCAATCGCCTGCGGATCGCGATCAATTGCCAGCAGACGTCCGTCCGCTCCCAGTTGGGAGAGGATCAAACGCGAGTGGCCACCACGACCAAAAGTGCCATCAATGTAGATGCCGTCCGGACGAATATTCAGACCGTTGACGGCCTCATCCAGCAACACCGTTGTATGTTTATAATTTTCCATCATATTTATAGAGACAAGTCCTGCAGCCGTTCCGACAAGGTTGCGGAATCAGACTGCTCAGCGTCGATATCTTCCTTGACCTGTTGATACCAGGTCGTTTCGTCCCACAGTTCAAACTTGTTGAACTGCCCGACCAGCATCACTTCTTTGGTCAGACCGGCATGTTGCCGCAGCACGGGCGCAATCAGTAATCGCCCTGCACTATCCATCTGACACTCACTGGCATGTCCCAATAACAACCGCTGCACGCGGCGTTCCTGTGGGTTCATGCTCGACAGTCGCGACAGCTTTTGCTCAATAATTTCCCATTCAGGCAAGGGGTAAAGCAGCAGGCAGGGGGAGTTGATGTCAATGGTGCAAACCAGTTGACCCGAAGCGTTCTCGATCAGCTGGTCGCGGTATCGGGTTGGTACCGATAAACGCCCTTTACTGTCGAGATTGACTAACGTTGCTCCACGGAACATGCCAGTCTTACCCCTCCTCACCACTTTAACCCACAAATTCCCACCTAAAGGAGTTTACGGAGCGAGGGAAAAGCTTGTCAAGCCAGGACTCTCTCTATAGAAGCCCGAAAGCCCTCTATTTACAGAGATAAACAGTCCTGGTTAATAACTGCACAACTGGCGAGGCAAAATTAACGTTATGAATATTTGTAAGAAAAAAACCGAATATGCACACTAGCGTTATGGCTCACTCAATATCATCGCAGCGAAATATAAAGTGTCAGTTTGCGACGCGGGCAGCATTTTAAGACATATTCACAGGGGATAACAGCGCCAGATTCACCACAGCACGCAATGAACGAACCGGCTGGCAGGCGAGCATGCCAGGGTAGGGGAAAAAACGTCTGAATATTCATCGACCGGGCAGCTTTGTAACAAAACAATACAAAGAGAGGCTTTATAAATCGTATAAATCTTCTTTCAAGGCCATTTTAAAAGGCCAAAAAGAATTAAAAAAATAGCAGATTCTGATTCCTAAGGAATCGTCCTAATTTTTCTCCGGGAATTATTCGACAGAATTATCCAGGCAAAACAAGGGGGAGTTTTCACTCCCCCTCATTCATTAATGGCGGCTCAAAATTCCGCGACGGTAAAGATTACGTTTGATACGCGTCAGCCCCGGCTTCGGTTTACGCGGTTCATCCAGACTCGCCAGGACGATCTCCAGCACACGCTCAGCCACGTCACGATGGCGCTGCGCGACGGCCAGTACCGGGCATTGCAGGAAGTCGAGCAGTTCGTTATCACCGAAGGTGGCGATAGCCAGATCGGATGGCAGCTTACCGTCCCGACGCAAGGTAACATCCATTACGCCCTGCAGTAAGGCAAATGAGGTGGTGAACAGCGCCTGAGGCATCGGGTGGGTCTCCAGCCATTTCTCGAACAACTGCGCGGCGGCTTCACGCTCATAACTGTTGGCATAGAGGTAGTGAACCTCGCGAGGATCGTCTTTCCACGCCGTCCTGAAACCTTGCTCACGGAGGAAGCTCACGGAAAGCTCAGGCAGCGCGCCAAGATAAAGCACGGTTTCAGCCGGGAAGGTTCTCAGCTCCGCGGCCAGCATTTCCGCATCATCCTGATCGGCGCCGACGACACTGGTGAAGTGCTCTCTGTCCAGGGCACGATCCAGTGCGACAATCGGGAAGGGATCGTTCGCCCAGCGTTGATAGAACGGATGCTCTGGCGGTAAGGAGGTCGAAACAATGATGGCATCGACCTGACGCTGGAGCAGATGCTCAATACAGCGCATCTCGTTATCAGGCTGATCTTCTGAGCAGGCAATCAAGAGCTGATAGCCGCGCTGACGAGCCTGACGTTCAAGATAGTTAGCGATACGGGTGTAGCTGGTGTTTTCCAGATCAGGGATCACCAGACCAATCGATCGGGTGCGCCCGGCGCGTAAGCCGGCTGCGACAGCATTCGGATGGTAGTTATGCTCACGAACCACCGCCATGACTTTCTCAACGGTTTTGTCGCTGACACGGTACTGCTTTGCTTTACCGTTAATCACATAGCTGGCCGTAGTTCGTGACACGCCGGCTAGCCGGGCGATTTCATCCAGTTTCACAATTGCCCCTTAAAAAAAGAAAAGAGTCCATGGCCCTGTCAAGGTTATGGTTAAATCTTTTAACATCTAAACGCAGAATAGCCTTCGCGGCAACCGCTTTTATCTGTGTTATCGGCGTATTACGCAAAAAAAAGCCCGGCTTTGGTGACCGGGCAGAAAGAGGCGAACCTTATTGACACCTAACGCATGATTTTCTCGCCGCGCGAAAGACCGACAACGCCCGATCGCGCAACCTCAACAATTTTTGCCACATCCCGGACAGACGCCAGGAAAGCATCCAGCTTGTCACTCGTTCCCGCCAGCTGAACCGTATAAAGAGAAGGCGTGACGTCAATGATCTGCCCACGGAAGATATCCGCATTGCGTTTAACTTCTTCACGCCCGTAGCCACTGGCCTGGATTTTCACCAGCATGACCTCACGTTCAACATAAGCCCCCTGCCCGAGCTCGCTCACGCGCAGAACATCGACAAGCTTATGTAACTGTTTCTCGATCTGCTCAAGCACCTTGGCGTCACCGACGGTCTGGATCGTCATGCGCGACAGCGTCGGATCCTCGGTGGGTGCCACGGTCAGGCTTTCGATGTTGTAGCCGCGTTGTGCAAAGAGTCCAATGACGCGTGACAGTGCACCAGACTCGTTTTCCAGTAATACAGATAATATCCGGCGCATATCAGGTTCTCTCCGTTTTACTTAACCACATTTCATCCATGCCACCACCGCGAATATGCATCGGATAAACGTGCTCTGAGCCATCAACAATGACATCCATGAAAACAAGGCGGTTGTTTTTAACGTGTTCAAGTGCTTCAGCAAGTTTCGCTTCAAGCTCTGCCGGCTCGGTCACCCTCATCCCGACATGACCATAGGCTTCGGCCAGACGAACAAAATCCGGCAGTGACTTCATGTAAGATTGAGAATGGCGACCAGAGTAGATCATATCCTGCCACTGCTTCACCATACCGAGATAACCGTTATTGAGGTTCAGAACCAGTACCGGCAGCTCATATTGCAACGCGGTGGAAAGCTCCTGGATATTCATCTGAATACTGCCATCACCCGTGACGCAGACGACGGTTTCATCCGTCAGCGCAAGCTTGACGCCCAGCGCGGCAGGCAATCCAAAGCCCATCGTCCCCAGACCACCCGAGTTTATCCAGTGACGTGGTTTATCGAACGGATAATAGAGGGCAGCAAACATCTGATGCTGACCCACATCCGATGTGACATACGCTTCACCTTTTGTCAGACGCCAGAGGGTTTCGATCACCGCCTGCGGCTTAATGTTCTCGCTTTGCGTATCGTATTTAAGGCACTGACGCGCACGCCACTGCTCAATCTGCTGCCACCAGTCGCGGATCTCATCCAACGGTTGTGAAGGGGTTTCCTGCGCCAGCAACTCCAGCATTTGTTCCAGGACCTGTCGGGCGTCCCCAACAATCGGCACATCTGCTGGCACCGTTTTCGAGATAGAAGTCGGATCGATATCAATATGCAGCACGGTGGCGTTCGGGCAATACTTCGCCAGGTTGTTGGTCGTGCGATCGTCAAAGCGCACGCCGACGGCGACGATCACATCAGAATGGTGCATCGTCATGTTGGCTTCATAGGTACCGTGCATCCCCAACATACCCAAAGCCTGGCGATGCGTCGCCGGGAACGCCCCCAGTCCCATCAGTGAAGAGGTGACAGGGAGATTCAATTTTTCAATCAGCGCACGCAACTGCGTTTCACACGCAGAGTTAACTGCGCCGCCTCCCACATAGACTACCGGCTTTTTCGCGGACAGCAGCGTTTGCAGCGCCCGCTTGATCTGGCCTTTATGTCCCTGAGTCGTTGGGTTATAGGAGCGCATGCTTACCGTTTCCGGCCAGACATACGGCAGTTTGTTTGCCGGGTTCAGTATATCCTTCGGCAGATCAACCACCACAGGACCTGGACGCCCACTCGCCGCCAGCCAGAACGCTTTTTTCAGTACGCCGGGAATGTCTTCGGTTTGCTTCACCAGGAAACTGTGCTTCACAACAGGACGGGAAATCCCCACCATGTCGCACTCCTGAAACGCATCGTAGCCAATCAGGGATGTTGCGACCTGGCCGGAAAGAATGACCAGCGGAATGGAGTCCATATATGCCGTCGCAATGCCGGTAATCGCGTTTGTGGCACCGGGACCCGAGGTGACCAATACCACCCCCACTTCACCCGTCGCACGCGCCAGCCCGTCAGCCATGTGCACCGCCGCCTGTTCGTGGCGCACCAAAACATGGTCAATGCCGCCAACCGTATGGAGCGCATCATAAATATCGAGAACGGCGCCTCCTGGATAGCCGAACACTTGTTTCACGCCCTGATCGATTAGCGATCGGACGACCATTTCCGCGCCAGACAACATCTCCATGCTTTGCCTCCAGGCATTTTGTTATAGACGGACTGCAGAATTCATTTCCACACCGTCTTACGATCGTGATGAACCAATCTTATATTTTGCAGAGTGATCGTTACCTTAACCGCTCGTTATGAGGCAGGCAATTAGCAAACCAGGCGAGATAAACGGTGCACAAAGCAGAAAAGACAGGCATCAGGAGAGGATATGGTTAATTCCTCTGTGATTCGTTGATGAGGTGATAAATCATCGTTGAAAAGCGCGACGTTTCAGGAAATCATCTATTTTTGCGAGCCTGGCAGCAGCCAGAAAAAATAACAACAGCACAAAACACCGGAAAAATAAAAACACGCAGGATAAACCACACACCAGGATGCGATTTACCCTGACGCGCTTATCGGCGACAAATGCTAATAAGCAGCTCTTCCATCCACTGATGGCCTTTATCCCGCCTGCTGCTTCATGCCAGGAAAGATAACAGGTACGACTATTGAGCTTGAGTGGCAACGGCAGAATTTGCAGATTTAACTGTTCAGAAAACTCCTCTGCCAGCCAACGCGGTGCAATCGCCACCAGGTGGGTTTGAGAAACCACGTTTAATACGCTGACCATTGCCATTCCCTGATAAGCCACGCTCGCCTGCTTATCCGCAGTGTCATACCACGGCAAACTAAATGAGGCATATCGGTCGAGGGCAACCACGGCGTGCTGCTCGTTATAAACATCACTTTCACGCAGTGGCGTATTCATTCGCGGATGCGTTTTACTGGCAACCAGTACCATTTCATCTTTAAACAGAGGTACGCAGGAAAATTCCGGCCGACGAAATTCTTCGTATCCCAAAACAAACTCAATTTCCTGATACCGAAGCTGATGCTCCGTGTTCTGATTAAGCGATGATTTAAATACCAGGTGAATATTTGGCGCTATTTCTTCCACTTTATTGTATATAACCGATGTCAAATAATTATCTAACGGACTGCATACACAAAGATGGAAAACACGCTCACTGCTTAAGGGCTCAAAACCCGATCCCGGCAGCTCGTTCTGCACCAACTGCAGCGCCTGGCGGATGGAGCCAAACAGTTGAAATGCACGCGCCGTGGGTTGAATCCCCCTGCCGTAACGAACAAACAATTCGTCGTTAAACATCAGCTTAAGCCGGGATACCGCATTGCTGACGGCAGGCTGAGACATCCCCAGAGACTGCGCTGCTCGCGTGATATTCTGTTCCTGCATCACCGCGTCAAAGACGGTCAAGAGATTGAGATCAACGGTGCGTAGCTGAGGTTTGACCCCATTATAAACCTGAGGTTGATTAATATTATTTTCTGGCATTCCTGGCTCCACTGTCACGCTAAACTCCCTTTGCCAATTTACTGTAATAAACTCGAAAAATATGATTTACCATGCAGATACAACCAGCGAAAGAGAATTATTTAAAATTCGGAAAATATAAAGAACACCGCTTCAAAAGAGTGACATTACACATCTTATTGATGACGAGGTGAAATTGAGTATGAATGATAACAATGACATTATGGTTTGCATGAAACCATAATTAAGACAAATACTCAATCACCCTTCAGTTAATGATAACTTTAGTATTATTAAACTATTCACCTGATCGCACAGCAAACAATTAACAAAGTCGTATCAATGCTCACGTCTTATTTGCTACAAAACCATTCACCGCAATTATAAATTAATGAATTTAAACGGCTTTTCTCGCCCACCCCATCCATTACAGACCTATGTTGAATTGATACTAATTATATTTAAATCGTTCCAAAGATGAATCTCCAGTCCAAAAATAGACTTTTCGAAAGGCATAAAAGATAAAAACCAGCACAATTAGCTAATACAAACTCACCACGACTTTCTCCGTTCGGGCTCGTTTTTCTCTTCAGGGGTTGACATCAACCACCATATCCAGTACCACTAAAAGCATATTGAATTTAACGGAGCACGATTCATGATTCGCACCATTCGTTTCACCGGTCTACTACTACTAAACGCATCCTCTGTGCGCGGTAGACTGGCGGGCGAAATTCAGCGTTGAATCGTCACCAGTAAGACTAGAAACCCGCGCCATTGCGCGGGTTTTTTTATGCTCGTAGCAAGGCGCCCTAAGACTGACAAGGACCTAACCCATGAGCCAGCAAGTCATTATTTTCGATACCACTTTACGTGACGGTGAACAGGCATTACAGGCGAGCCTGAGTGTGAAAGAGAAACTGCAGATCGCGCTGGCTCTCGAACGTATGGGTGTCGACGTGATGGAGGTGGGTTTCCCTGTCTCTTCTCCGGGTGATTTCGAATCGGTACAGACCATCGCACGCACCATCAAAAACAGCCGCGTCTGTGGTCTGGCACGCTGCGTTGAGAAAGACATCGACGTTGCCGCCGAGTCACTGAAAGTGGCTGAAGCCTTCCGTATCCATACTTTTATTGCCACATCCCCCATGCACATCGCCACCAAGTTGCGCAGCACGCTCGACGAGGTGATTGAACGCGCGGTATACATGGTCAAACGTGCACGTAACTATACGGATGATGTTGAATTCTCATGCGAAGATGCAGGCCGCACGCCAATTGACGATCTGGCGCGGGTAGTGGAAGCCGCCATCAATGCCGGCGCCAAAACCATCAACATCCCGGATACCGTCGGCTACACCATGCCGTTTGAATTCTCCAACATCATTACTGGCTTGTATGAACGTGTGCCAAACATTGATAAGGCGATAATCTCTGTTCATACCCACGACGATTTAGGCCTGGCCGTCGGGAACGCCATCGCCGCCGTTCACGCCGGTGCCCGACAGGTAGAAGGTGCGATGAATGGTATCGGTGAACGTGCAGGTAACTGTTCACTGGAAGAAGTGATCATGGCAATTAAGGTGCGCAAAGACATCATGAACGTGCACACCCGCATCAATCACAATGAAATCTGGCGTACCAGTCAGACCGTCAGCCAGATTTGCAACATGCCTATTCCAGCCAACAAAGCGATTGTTGGTACCGGCGCATTCGCGCACTCTTCCGGTATTCATCAGGATGGCGTGCTGAAAAACCGCGAAAACTACGAAATCATGACCCCGGAATCCATTGGTCTGAACCAGGTACAGTTGAACCTGACATCCCGCTCAGGTCGCGCGGCAGTGAAGCACCGTATGGAAGAGATGGGTTACAAAGACAGCGATTACAACATGGATCAGTTGTACGACGCGTTCCTGAAGCTGGCCGACAAAAAAGGTCAGGTGTTCGACTATGACCTGGAAGCACTGGCCTTCATTAATAAGCAGCAGGAAGAGCCAGAACACTTCCGCCTGGATTACTTCAGCGTGCAGTCCGGCTCCAGCGATATCGCGACGGCGTCCATTAAGCTGGCCTGTGGGGATGAGATTAAAGCGGAAGCGGCAAATGGTAATGGTCCTGTCGATGCCATCTACCAGGCCATTAATCGCGTCACCGAATACGACGTTGAACTGGTCAAATATGACCTGACGGCCAAAGGCCATGGCAAAGACGCGCTCGGTCAGGTGGATATCGTGGTCAACTATAACGGCCGTCGCTTCCATGGTGTAGGTCTGGCGACCGATATCGTCGAATCCTCTGCCAAAGCGATGGTGCATGTCCTGAACAATATCTGGCGCGCCGCTGAAGTTGAAAAAGAGTTGCAACGCAAAGCTCAGAATAAAGAGAACAACAAGGAAACCGTGTAATGTCGAAGAATTACCATATTGCTGTGTTGCCGGGTGACGGTATTGGCCCGGAAGTGATGGCACAGGCGCTGAAAGTACTGGAAGCTGTTCGCTCGCGTTTTGCGATGAAAATTACCACCAGCCACTACGACGTGGGCGGTATTGCTATCGATAATCACGGTACGCCGCTGCCAAAGGCAACCGTTGAGGGCTGCGAGAACGCCGATGCCGTCCTGTTTGGTTCCGTGGGTGGCCCGAAATGGGAACATCTGCCACCCGCAGAGCAGCCAGAGCGCGGTGCGCTGCTGCCGCTGCGTAAACACTTTAAGCTGTTCAGCAACCTGCGTCCGGCAAAGCTCTATCAGGGCCTGGAAGAGTTCTGCCCACTGCGTGCGGATATTGCCGCCAATGGCTTCGATATACTGTGCGTGCGTGAACTGACCGGCGGCATCTATTTTGGCCAGCCAAAAGGTCGCGAAGGCAGCGGTCAGCATGAAAAAGCCTTTGATACCGAGGTTTATCACCGTTTCGAAATTGAACGTATCGCCCATATCGCTTTCGAGTCTGCGCGCAAACGCCGCCATAAAGTGACCTCTATTGATAAAGCGAACGTGCTGCAGTCTTCCATCCTGTGGCGTGATATCGTCAGTGAAGTCGCGAAGCAATACCCTGACGTTGAGCTGTCGCATATGTACATCGACAACGCGACAATGCAATTGATTAAAGATCCGTCCCAGTTTGACGTGCTGCTGTGCTCTAACCTGTTCGGCGATATTCTCTCGGATGAGTGCGCAATGATCACCGGCTCCATGGGCATGCTGCCCTCAGCGAGCCTGAATGAAGAAGGGTTTGGTCTGTACGAGCCGGCAGGTGGCTCCGCGCCGGATATCGCAGGTAAAAACATTGCTAACCCAATTGCGCAGATCCTCTCTTTGGCTCTGCTGCTGCGCTACAGCCTGGATGCAGGCGATGCAGCGACAGCAATTGAAAACGCCATTAATCGCGCGTTAGAAGAAGGCGTCCGTACCGGTGATTTAGCACGCGGCACGGCGGCAGTCAGTACCGATGAAATGGGCGACATCATTGCCCGCTATGTCGCTGAAGGGGTGTAATCATGGCGAAGACGTTATATGAAAAATTGTTTGATGCGCACGTTGTCTACGAGGCACCAAACGAAACCCCACTGCTGTATATCGACAGGCATCTGGTACATGAAGTGACCTCTCCACAGGCATTTGACGGCCTGCGTGCGCACAAACGCCCGGTACGTCAGCCGGGTAAAACCTTCGCGACAATGGATCACAACGTTTCCACTCAGACCAAAGATATCAATGCGTCGGGTGAAATGGCGCGTATCCAGATGCAGGAGTTGATTAAGAACTGTAACGAGTTTGGCGTTGAGCTCTACGATTTGAACCATCCGTATCAGGGTATCGTTCACGTCATGGGGCCAGAGCAGGGTATTACCCTGCCCGGCATGACCATCGTCTGCGGTGACTCCCATACCGCCACACACGGCGCATTCGGTGCCCTGGCGTTCGGTATTGGCACCTCTGAAGTTGAGCATGTTCTGGCTACGCAGACCCTGAAACAGGGCCGAGCCAAAACCATGAAGATTGAAGTGAAAGGCAAAGCCGCACCAGGGATCACCGCGAAAGACATCGTGCTGGCCATCATTGGTAAAACGGGCAGCGCCGGCGGTACGGGGCACGTTGTTGAATTCTGCGGTGAGGCTATTCAGGCGCTGAGCATGGAAGGTCGTATGACTCTGTGCAATATGGCCATCGAGATGGGGGCAAAAGCAGGCCTGGTGGCGCCAGACGAAACCACGTTTAACTATGTGAAAGGGCGTCTGCATGCGCCGAAAGGTCAGGATTACGCTGACGCCGTCGCGTACTGGAAAACCCTGAAAACTGACGATGGCGCTGTCTTTGATACCGTTGTTACCCTGCAGGCGGAAGAGATTGCCCCGCAGGTGACCTGGGGGACCAATCCGGGTCAGGTCATTTCCGTGAATGACACCATCCCCGATCCGGCCTCATTTGCCGATCCGGTCGAACGCGCCAGTGCCGAAAAAGCGCTGGCTTATATGGGCCTGAAACCGGGTGTGCCGTTGACCGATGTGACGATTGATAAAGTCTTTATCGGCTCCTGCACTAACTCGCGCATCGAAGATTTGCGCGCCGCGGCGGAGATAGCCAAAGGTCGTAAAGTGGCACCAGGCGTACAGGCGCTGGTCGTGCCAGGATCTGGCCCGGTAAAAGCGCAGGCGGAAGCCGAAGGCCTGGATAAGATCTTTATCGAAGCGGGCTTCGAGTGGCGCTTGCCTGGCTGCTCCATGTGTCTGGCCATGAACAATGACCGCCTGAATCCTGGCGAACGTTGTGCCTCCACCAGTAACCGTAACTTTGAAGGCCGCCAGGGCCGCGGTGGGCGCACCCATCTGGTCAGCCCGGCCATGGCCGCCGCTGCGGCAGTTACCGGCCATTTCGCCGATATTCGCAGCCTGAAATAAGGAGACAATCATGGCAGAGAAATTTACCCAACATACAGGCCGGGTTGTCCCCCTGGACGCCGCTAATGTCGATACCGATGCAATCATTCCGAAGCAGTTTTTGCAGAAGGTCACCCGCACCGGTTTTGGCGCTCATCTGTTTAACGACTGGCGTTTTCTGGATGATAAAGGCCAGGTTCCTGACCCGGAATTTGTGCTGAACTTCCCGGAATATAAAGGCGCCTCCATTCTGCTGGCGCGGGAAAACTTTGGCTGCGGTTCATCGCGCGAGCACGCACCATGGGCACTGACCGACTACGGCTTTAAAGTCGTGATCGCCCCGAGCTTTGCGGATATCTTCTACGGCAACAGCTTCAACAACCAGCTGCTGCCGGTGACGCTGAGTGACGAGCAAGTGGATGAATTGTTCGCGCTGGTTAAGGCAAATCCGGGCATGTCGTTTGAAGTGGATCTGGAAGCGGAAGTGGTGAAAGCCGGGGATAAGATCTATAACTTCAGCATCGATGCCTTCCGTCGTCACTGTATGCTGAACGGCCTGGACAGCATTGGCCTGACGCTTCAGCACGAAGACGCCATCTCCGCGTACGAGAAAAAACAGCCTGCGTTTATGGGCTAAAGGCAATGGCCCGCACGATGCGGGCCATTGATAAGGGTGCATTGAGGCTCAACCACTCTGGAGAGGCGGGGAACTTTCCCCGCCCATACCGCTAACGTTTTGCTTCGTAAGCCAACACTGCTGCCAGCTCTGTTTTCTCCTGTCTGAAATGCAGTTCACACAGTGAATCACGCACCATCGAGGTGAAGATCAACAGCGTTGTACAGATCAGAAACAAACCTAACAGCAGAGTACGTTTTGGCATTCCAGCCTCCTTATTGCTTTTCGGCAATGAAGAGACTAACCTCGCAATGTTGGTTGTGAAGTTGGTCTCCCCATCAGTTTTTTGATGTGGGACTCTCCACTGTTTGCCTCTTGCGAAAGCCTGAGGCAAACAGCCTCAAGCACCCGCCACGCACTCTATGTGTCTTCTCAGGTCCTGTCAGAAAATCGTTTCATTTCGTGAAGACGCCTTCCAGAATCAAACGTCTTTTACGCGCCAGGTCAGCATCAGCGTGAGAACAGATATGGCCGCTATCATCCAGTACACCGCTGCATGCCCGTAGCTTTGTGACAGCGCCCCCTGAATCACCCCCGCCAGAATTACCCCCGTGGAGATACTGTTGGTAAAGAGTGTGGTCGCCGAACCCGCCCGCCCGGGCATTAGATCCTGGAACCAGAGCATCCCTATTCCGGCCACAATCCCGATAAACACAGCATTAAACAGCTGCAGTGCCAGCAACGCCTCTCGTGAATGGAAGAAAATCAGCCCCAGGTAGAACAGCACCCCGGCCGCTACGGCTATCAGCATCATCCGGCGCTTCCCGAGATGTTTGACGTAGTACCCCGCCAGAATCATCGCTGGAATTTCCAGCCCGGCAGCCGTCCCCATTAAGATCCCGGCGAGCTTATCAGGCAGCCCCAGATCACTGCTGATCCACAACGGCATATCGATGATATACATGGTGTTGCAGGTCCACATCAGCGTGGAAGCGATAAACAGCATACGGACGTTTTTATCCTGCCAGCCGCTCACCTGTGTAATGGGTTTATCCGCTGTCTGTTCGACACGCGCCACTGACGGTAGCGCGAAGGCAATCAGTGCCAGACTAATGGCAAAAATCCCCGCAGCGATGGAAAACATGGCGGTAAAACCGTAATTCAGCGCCAGCATAAAGGCCAGCGGCGGGCCAATGACCCACGCAAGAGAGAGCTGCGCACGCATCACCGAGCTAAACATCACCACTTCCCGCGCCGAATTATCGGCATATTCCCGGGCCAGCGCGAAGAGTTGCGGCATGGCGGTGTTCGCCAGTGAGGCCAGCAGCACGCCGCAGGTGATCAGCGTCAGGTAGTGACGATTAAAGGCAAACAGCAGCGCGTTACCCACGGCCATGGCGCAACAAAAGAGGATCAACTTACGGCGATCGCCCTGGCTGTCGGATCGTTTCGCCAGCCACAGGCTGACCAGGATCCCGGCGATGGCGTTCACGGTATAAAACAGACCGACCCAGAACGGCTGCGCCCCCACCTCCCGACTGAGAAAAAGACTCAGCGTCGGTGCCTGCAACGCCCCCGCCACGCCCATCATAAAGGCCACCAGCATAAAAGCGGCATACACGCCGTTCAGGCGTCGCCCCATTGTCATTAACCAGAGCATCTGCAAGTCCTTGTGAAAGCGAATCGAATTGGGTGAAAGAATAAACGAAAAAAGCCAGCAAAAAACATTTTGCTGGCGGGTGATAAGCACCAATACTCAGTCACACATGATCGAGGCGAGTTAGCGAGAAGAGGTCGGTTTCGTAACGTCCCACTGCATCAATTCTTCTAACATTTTCAGCCGTTGCTCAGCACACTGACGGGCCAGCCAGGACGTTCCTTTTGTCGCTGAAAAGTACTGCTGATAAAACTGACGAGCGGTAGACCTCTTCATAATTTACCTCCTCACTTCATCAGGAAGAATTATTGGCTTAATATAGGGATTAATAAATTGCTGATTTTTTGTCAGGAGTTCCCCTTTTATGCCTTCTGGTCGTCTGCAACAACAATTTATCCGCCTCTGGCAGTGCTGCGAAGGGCAATCGCAGGAGACCACGCTCAACGAACTGGCAGAGCTCCTTAACTGCTCCCGACGTCATATGCGCACGCTGCTTAACACCATGCAGCAACAGGGCTGGTTAAACTGGGAAGCCGAAGCAGGACGCGGCAAACGCTCACGCCTGACCTTTCTCTATACCGGCCTGGCCTTGCAGCAACAGCGAGCGGAAGATCTGCTGGAACAGGACCGAATCGATCAGCTGGTGCAACTGGTGGGCGATAAAGCCGCAGTACGTCAAATGCTGGTCTCTCATCTCGGGCGAAGTTTCCGTCAGGGCCGCCACATCCTGCGCGTGCTCTACTATCGTCCGATGAAAAATCTGCTCCCCGGCACGGCATTACGCCGTTCAGAAACCCATATGGCCCGACAAATTTTCAGCGGCCTGACTCGGATAAATGAGGAAAACGGGGAACTGGAAGCTGATATTGCGCACCACTGGCAGCAACTTTCCCCGCTTCACTGGCGCTTCTTCTTACGTCCCGGCATCCACTTTCATCACGGCCGCGAGCTGGAAATGCGCGATGTCATCGCGTCTCTGGAACGTGCCCGCAAGCTTCCGCTCTACTCGCACATTTCGCGGATTCACTCCCCTACGGCCTGGACGCTGGATATTGAACTGTCTCAGCCGGACAAATGGCTTCCCTGGTTGCTGGGCTATGTGCCCTCGATGATTCTGCCCGGTGAATGGGGATCGCTGGACAATTTTGCCAGTCAACCTATTGGCACCGGCCCCTATGCCGTGTCGCGTAACAATAATAACCAGCTGAAAATTCGCGCGTTTGATGACTATTTTGGTTACCGGGCGCTGATCGACGAAGTGAACGTCTGGGTATTACCGGATCTCAATGAAGAGCTCAGCGCCGGGCTGACGCTTGAAGGTCCCACTACGGGTGAAAAGGCGGTGGAAAGTCGCCTTGAAGAGGGCTGCTACTATCTGCTGTTTGACAGTCGCACCCACCGGGGAGCCAATCAGGCGGTACGCAAATGGATTAGCCATGTCTTATCCCCCTCCAATCTGATTTACCATGCGGAAGAGCAGTATCAGACGTACTGGTTCCCGGCGTACGGTCTGCTTCCCCGCTGGCATCACGCCCGGCCTGTGCAGTGTGACAAGCCGGCAGGGCTGGAGTCCATCAATCTGACCTACTACCGCGAGCACGTGGAGCATCGTTTTATCGCCAGAATCATGACCAGACTGCTGGCCGCAGAAGGTGTTCAGCTGACGATCCAGGAGGTCGACTATGATGAGTGGCATCGTGGCGATATCGTAAGCGATATCTGGCTGAACAGCGCCAACTTCACCCTGCCGCTCGATTTCTCGCTCTTCTCACACCTGTATGAAGTCCCGCTGATCCAGCACTGTATCGATCGGGACTGGCAGCAGGACGCCGCACAGTGGCGCGCGGGCGAGATGAATCTGGCCACATGGTGTCAGGCGCTGCTGGCCGAACAGGCGATCGTGCCGCTGATCCACCACTGGCTGATGATCCAGGGTCAACGCAGTATGCGGGGGTTACGGATGAATACGCTCGGCTGGTTTGATTTTAAATCCGCCTGGTTTGCGCCACCCGAGCCATAACACTTTCGTAATATTCGCCAAATCATTACAATACCGCCGTTCTCAACGGGGTGCTGCATCACTGATGTGCGCTGAGATAATACCCGTCGAACCTGATCCGGATAACGCCGGCGAAGGGATTTGAGGCTCTCGCTCAAAATCCTTTGCCACTCAACCCTGAGGTGCAAAGTGTTAAAAAAAGTGCTTCCCCTGCTGGCGCTGTTTGCGCTGCCTGCTTTCGCAAAACCCGTCCTGACGGTCTACACCTACGACTCCTTTTCTGCCGACTGGGGCCCAGGCCCGGTAGTCAAAAAAGCCTTTGAAGCCGACTGCAACTGCGAACTGAAATTCGTGGCGCTGGAAGATGGCGTCTCGCTGCTTAATCGTCTGCGTATGGAAGGCAAAAAAAGTAAGGCCGACGTGGTACTCGGCCTGGATAACAACCTGCTGGATGCGGCGTCGCAAACAAAACTGTTCGCCAAAAGCGGCGTAGCGGCAGAGGCGGTTAACGTGCCGGGCGGCTGGAAAAACGACACCTTTGTGCCGTTCGATTACGGATATTTTGCGTTTGTCTACGATAAAAACAAGCTGAAGAATCCGCCCAAAAGCCTGAAGGAGCTGGTGGAAAGCGACCAAAAATGGCGCGTGATTTATGAAGATCCGCGCACCAGCACGCCGGGTCTGGGTCTGCTGCTGTGGATGCAGAAGGTCTATGGTGATAAAACGCCGGAAGCGTGGCAGAAGCTGGCCGCCAAAACCGTGACCGTCACCAAAGGCTGGAGCGAGGCCTATGGTCTGTTCCTGAAAGGGGAGAGCGACCTGGTGCTGAGCTACACCACCTCCCCGGCTTATCACATTATCGCCGAGAAGAAAGACAACTACGCCGCCGCTGATTTCGCTGAAGGGCATTATCTGCAGGTGGAAGTGGCCGCCCGCACTGCCGCCAGCAAGCAGCCGGAACTGGCCGAGAAGTTTTTGAAATTTATGGTTTCCCCGGCTTTCCAGAATGCGATCCCAACGGGTAACTGGATGTATCCGGTAACCAACGTGACGCTGCCTGCCGGCTTTGAGCAACTGACCAAACCGCAAACCTCGCTGGAGTTTACGCCGCAGCAGGTCGCCGCGCAGCGAGCAGCATGGGTAAGTGAATGGCAACGCGCCGTCAGCCGCTAATTCCCGGCTGGTTATTTCCCGGACTGCTCGCCGCCGTAGTGATGGTGGCGGTCAGTCTCGGCGCTTTTCTGGCATTGTGGTTTAACGCGCCGGAGAGTGATCTGCTCTCCCTCTGGCACGACAGCTATCTCTGGCATGTCATCCGGTTCTCTTTCTGGCAGGCGTTTCTCTCTGCCCTGCTGTCGGTGATCCCGGCCATTTTTCTCGCGCGGGCGCTCTACCGCAGACGCTTCCCCGGCAGGGAGGCGCTGTTGAGACTGTGCGCCATGACGCTGATCCTGCCCGTTCTGGTGGCGGTATTTGGGATCCTGAGCGTGTATGGTCGTCAGGGCTGGTTGGCCGCTCTCTTTAACCTGCTTGGTCTGGAGTGGACCTTCTCCCCTTACGGGCTGAAAGGTATTCTGCTGGCACACATCTTTTTCAACATGCCCATGGCGACCCGGCTTTTTTTACAGGCGCTGGAGGCTATCCCCGGCGAGCAGCGTCAGCTTGCGGCACAGCTGGGTATGCGCGGCTGGTCATTCTTCCGCTTTGTCGAATGGCCATGGCTGCGCCGTCAAATCCCTCCGGTTGCGGCGCTGATCTTTATGCTCTGTTTTGCCAGTTTCGCCACCGTGCTTTCTCTTGGTGGTGGACCACAGGCGACCACCATCGAACTGGCGATTTACCAGGCGCTGAGTTACGACTACGACCCCGGTCGCGCTGCGCTTCTGGCCCTGGTGCAGATGCTGTGCTGTCTTGTGCTGGTCCTGCTGAGTCAGCGTCTGAGCAAAGCCATTCCACCGGGCAGTCATCAGATTACAGGCTGGCGCGATCCACAGGACAGCCAGCACAGCCGAATCGCGGATGGGATGTTGATCGTACTGGCCCTGCTGCTGCTTCTGCCGCCGCTGATGGCCGTTATCGTCGATGGCGTTAACCTTAACCTCGTCTCCGTGTTGCAACAGCCCGTCCTCTGGCAGGCGACCTGGACATCCTTGCGCATTGCGCTGGCTGCCGGGCTATTGTGTGTCGTGCTGACCATGATGCTGCTGTGGAGCAGCCGTGAACTTTATGCACGCCAGGCGCGCAAAGCCGGGCAAGCGCTGGAGCTGACGGGAATGTTGATCCTGGCAATGCCGGGCATCGTCCTGGCAACCGGCTTCTTTTTAGTGTTCAACAGTACGGTTGGTCTGCCGGAAAGCGCCGACGGGATCGTGATTTTTACCAACGCCCTGATGGCCATCCCCTATGCGTTGAAGGTTCTGGAAAATCCCATGCGCGACATCAACAGCCGCTATGCTTTGCTGTGTCAGTCGCTCGGCATGCAGGGCTGGAAGCGGCTAAAGGTAGTCGAACTGCGCGCGCTAAAACGCCCGCTGGCTCAGGCGCTGGCCTTCGCTTGTGTGCTCTCCATTGGTGACTTTGGTGTGGTGGCGCTCTTCGGCAATGAAGATTTCCGCACGCTGCCGTACTGGCTGTATCAGCAGATCGGGTCCTACCGCAGCCAGGAGGGGGCCGTCACGGCGCTGTTACTGCTGTTGCTGTGCTTTGCCTTATTTACCGTTATCGAAAAACTTCCGGGGCGCAATGTTAAAACTGACTGATGTCACCTGGCTCTACCAGCATCTGCCTATGCGTTTCACCCTCTCTGTGCGTCAGGGGGAGATGATTGCCGTACTTGGCCCAAGCGGGGCAGGCAAGAGCACCTTGCTCAATCTGATTGCCGGTTTTCTGCAACCGGCGAGCGGGTCAATAGAGATTGAAAACAACGACCATACCCTCACCCCGCCCGCCAGGCGTCCGGTCTCGATGTTGTTCCAGGAAAATAATCTGTTCACCCATCTGACGGTGCGGCAAAACATCGCGCTGGGTATGGATCCGGGGCTGAAACTGAACGACGCCCAGCGCCAGAAGCTGGAGAGGATTGCCGGGCAAATGGGTATCACCACGTTTATTGACCGGCTCCCCGGAGAGCTCTCTGGCGGACAACGTCAGCGCGTGGCGCTGGCTCGCTGTCTGGTACGCGAACAACCGGTACTGCTGCTGGATGAGCCCTTCTCTGCACTCGACCCTGCCTTGCGCCAGGAGATGCTCACGCTGGTACAGGAGGTCTGCCAGCGTCAGCAGTTGACGATGCTGATGGTATCACACAGTATTGAAGATGCCGCACGCATCGCCCCGCGATCGGTGGTGATCGCGGAGGGGCGTATCGTGTGGGATGGTGAAACCGAAGAGTTGATGAGTGGCAAAGCAAGCGCGTCGCACCTGCTGGGGATCCTTAACGGCTGACAACCTTTAACAGGATCTCACCGTACACCGGCATCAGCGGATGACGAACCAGCGCAATCAGCGCCACAACGGCAACACCCAGCGTCAGCGGTGCCAGCCACAGCAAACGCGAGCGAGGCAGATAGCGCGTAAGACGATCGACATTCGCTTTCGCGCTGCGCCATAGTCGCCAGCACAACCATGTCGCGAGCCATAACAGCAGCGCTGTTGCCAGCAGTAGCCATTTAAAACCGCCGCTTTGCATATCGTCAGGAATATCAATTGCCGCCCCCGCCAGGATCCCCGGCAGGAAGTAAAACGGAGGCCAGAAGACGCAGCCGATAATGTTCGGCACAACGAATTTTGCGACGGGCAGATCCAGCATCCCGGCCACCATCGGCACCAGCGGACGCGTTGGCCCGACAAAACGTCCCACGAGAATAGTAAACATGCTGTGCTGATGCAGCGCATGCTCGGTTTTATCCAGCAACGCTTTGTTCTTTTTCATAAACGACCAGCGGTGCAGTGGCTTCTTGAAGCGCCAGCCCAGCCAGAAGGAGATCCAGTCGCCCAGTAAGCAGCCGATAATACCGGCCAGCCACGCCTGCCAGAAATTGACCTCACCGCTGCCAATCAACGCGCCCAACGCCGCCATCATCACTGTGCCGGGCAGGATAAGCCCAACCAGCGCCAGCGATTCCAGAAATGCCACCAGCGCAACGGCGATAAGCGAATACATAACGGACTGGGTAATAAAATGTTCCAGCAATGCCTGCATAACTATTCCGGTCAGAAAACGAATCAGGGATTCTGCTTAGCGCCCTGCACCGCGTCAAGACAACAATTGTCTGAATAGTTTACAGGTTGCTTCCGTTGTTCACCTGCTTGTTTATCTTTTTTTACCGTTTATTCACATCCTGCCCGGAATTCGCTGGGGCTGGCCCCCGTGCATTTTTTAAATACGCGGGAAAAATAGAGTTGATCTTCGAATCCCACATTGCGCCCTACGGTGGCGATGGGCATCCGGGTGGTGCTGAGCAGCAGTTTAGCCTGGCTGATACGCTGATCCTCGCGCCAGCTCAGCACGCTGACACCCAACTGCTGCCGGAACAGGTGCGAAAGCCGCGACGGCGACAGGCAGACATGCTGGGCAACGCTGGCGATATCAAACTGGCTGTCGGCAAGGTGATCGCTGATGTACTGGCAGGCATCGCGCACACGGTTATCCAGCGGCGGATTAAGCGACGCGTTAATTGCCTCCATCCGGCGCAGTAAAACCTGTTCAAGCAAATTAATCGCCAGCAGTTCAGCGTAGCGCCCACCCGCCTGCCCTGCCTCAATAATCTGGGCAAACAGCTCACGGAACTGGGCCAGATGAGCGTCGTCCGGGCGGTAAAAACCGGTGTGCGCAAAAATGGCCGGCCAGGATAGCCACTCCTGCCAGTAGGCGCGGGGGCGGAAGTAGACCCACTGGTGATACCACTCTTTGGCATCCGGATGACGCCCGTAATGGTGGATCTCGCCAGGCGGAAACAGCAGCATATCGCCGGGACGACAGACGAACTGCTGATCGTTGTTTTTGATAATCCCTTCCCCACGCACGGTCAGGTTCAGAATGTACCCTTTCATGCCGAGCGGACGGTCAACGTAAAAATCGAGATATCCCTCAGCCTCGATAGGGGTCAGCCCCGCCACCAGGTGGGCGTTAAACGAATAACCCGGCAGTAAGGGATCGTTTTGCGTTTCGGCCATAGATTCAGTTCTCCCAACGGTCCTGAAGGAAACCAATTGTCCATATCGTTAAAAGCCGCATAAAAATGGCCTGCGAAAAGATCCAAAAAGTATCACGCCTCTTTTACGTCCGCCATGTTTCAGCCTTTCCCCCTGATTTCTCCGCCAGAGTGGGCAGATAAGCAGTAACAAAAGTGTCTATAAGTGCGGCAGAAATGTCCACATTGAATATTTGCACGGCGTCACACTTTCCATCGCAACAGCAATTTAGTCCATAAGATTAGCGGATCCTGCCTGACGATTTTCGCCCCCAGTCTCTAATGTTCTCTCATACCTGTTTTCTGATGGAGCAACACCATGGCAATTGCGATTGGCCTCGATTTTGGCAGCGACTCGGTTCGCGCCCTGGCAGTGGACTGTACGTCCGGCCAGGAGATAGCAACCAGCGTTGAGTGGTACCCACGCTGGCAAGAGGGGCGCTACTGCGATGCGCCAAACAACCAGTTCCGTCACCATCCACGCGACTATATCGAGTCGATGGAAGCGGCAATCAAAACCGTGCTGGCAGAACTGACTGACGAACAGCGTGCAGAGGTGGTTGGGATCGGCGTAGACAGCACCGGTTCTACCCCCGCGCCAGTGGATGCGGAAGGCCGGGTGCTGGCGCTGCGTCCTGAGTTCGCCGACAACCCGAACGCCATGTTTGTGTTGTGGAAAGACCATACCGCCGTCGAGGAGGCCGAAGCCATCACCCGGTTGTGCCACCAGCCGGGCAAAACCGACTATTCGCGCTACATCGGCGGAATTTATTCCAGTGAATGGTTCTGGGCCAAGATCCTGCATGTCACCCGCGCTGACGCAGCGGTTGCACAGGCAGCCGCATCGTGGATTGAACTGTGTGACTGGGTTCCTGCCCTGCTCTCGGGTACCACCCGTCCGCAGGATATTCGCCGCGGCCGCTGCAGCGCCGGGCATAAATCGCTATGGCATGAAAGCTGGGGCGGTCTGCCACCAGCAGCCTTCTTCGATGAACTCGATCCCATTATCAACAAGAGCCTGAAATACCCGCTCTTTACCGACACCTTTACCGCCGATATTCCGGTGGGCACGCTCTGCGAAGAGTGGGCAACACGCCTGGGCCTGCCGCAAAACGTGGCAATCTCCGGCGGTGCGTTTGACTGCCATATGGGCGCGGTGGGCGCTGGAGCCCAACCCAATACGCTGGTGAAAGTGATCGGTACCTCCACCTGCGACATCCTGACGGCGGATAAAGCCAGCGTCGGCGACCGCGCAGTGAAAGGTATCTGCGGCCAGGTCGACGGCAGCGTGGTGCCGGACTTTATCGGTCTGGAAGCCGGCCAGTCTGCGTTTGGCGATATTTACGCCTGGTTTGGTCGGGTACTGGGCTGGCCGCTGGACCAGCTCGCGACCGCGCACCCGGAACTGAAAACCCAGATTGCCGAGAGTAAGAAACAGCTGCTGCCCCAGCTCACCGCCGCGTGGGCGAAAAATCCGTCTCTTGAACACCTGCCGGTGGTGCTCGACTGGTTCAACGGCCGCCGTACGCCATTTGCCAACCAGCGTCTTAAAGGCGTTATCACCGATCTCAATCTGGCGACCGATGCCCCGGCCCTGTTTGGCGGCCTGATTGCAGCCACCGCCTTCGGTGCCCGCGCGATTATGGAGTGCTTCACCGAACAGGGCATCGACGTCAACAACGTCATGGCGCTGGGCGGTATCGCCCGTAAAAACCCGGTGATCATGCAGGCCTGCTGCGACGTGCTGAACCGTCCGCTGCAGATTGTCGCGTCCGATCAATGTTGCGCGCTGGGCGCGGCCATTTTCGCCGCCGTTGCCGCGGGTGTTCACGCCGATATTCCGACTGCACAGCAGCATATGGCAAGCGCGGTCGAAAACACTCTTCAGCCGCGTGCTCAACAGGGGCAACGCTTTGAACAGCTTTATCAGCGCTACCAGCAATGGGCAAAAAGCGCCGAACTTCACTATCTCCCTGTCGCCGCCCCGTCAAAACACACCGCGGACACGACGGCAACCCTGACCCATTAAGGACACGACGATGACCATTTTTGATAATTATGAAGTGTGGTTTGTGATTGGCAGCCAGCATTTGTACGGACCGCAAGCGCTGCAACAGGTGACGAAACACGCGGAGCACGTCGTTAACGCGCTGAACGCGGAAGCCAAACTGCCGTGCAAACTGGTGCTGAAGCCGCTGGGCACCACGCCGGATGAGATCACCCATATCTGCCGTGACGCGAACTACGACGAGAAATGCGCGGGTCTGGTGGTGTGGCTGCACACCTTCTCACCCGCCAAAATGTGGATCAACGGTCTGTCTATCCTCAACAAACCGCTGCTGCAATTCCATACCCAGTTCAACGCCTCCCTGCCATGGGACAGCATTGATATGGACTTTATGAACCTGAACCAGACCGCACACGGCGGCCGTGAGTTCGGCTTCATCGGTGCCCGCATGCGTCAGCAGCACGCCGTAGTAACCGGACACTGGCAGGATCAACATGCGCAGAAACGCATCGGCTCCTGGATGCGTCAGGCCGTATCCAAACAGGATACCCGCCACCTGAAAGTGGTGCGGTTTGGCGACAACATGCGTGAAGTGGCAGTCACCGACGGTGATAAAGTTGCCGCGCAGATCAAGTTTGGTTTTTCCGTGAACACCTGGGCCGTGGGTGACCTGGTGCAGGTCGTCAATGAGATCGGCGATGGCGACGTGAGCGCGCTGGTCGACGAATACGAAAGCAGCTATCGCCTCACTGCAGCGGCGCAGGTTCACGGTGAAAAACGCCAGAACGTGCTGGACGCGGCGCGCATTGAACTGGGGATGAAACGCTTCCTGGAACGGGGCGGCTTCCACGCCTTTACCACGACATTTGAAGATCTTCATGGTCTGAAACAACTGCCGGGTCTGGCAGTACAACGTCTGATGCAGCAGGGCTACGGCTTTGCGGGCGAAGGCGACTGGAAAACTGCCGCTCTGCTTCGCATCATGAAAGTGATGTCAACCGGTCTGCAGGGCGGCACCTCCTTTATGGAGGACTACACCTACCACTTCGAAAATGGCAACGACCTGGTACTCGGTTCACACATGCTGGAAGTCTGCCCGTCCATTGCCGTCGAAGAGAAACCGATCCTCGACGTGCAGCATCTCGGCATTGGCGGTAAAGCGGATCCGGCACGTTTGATCTTCAACACCCGTACCGGCCCGGCCATCAACGCCAGCCTGATCGACCTGGGCGATCGTTTCCGCCTGCTGGTGAACTGTGTGGATGCGGTTGAAACGCCACACGCGCTGCCAAAACTGCCGGTCGCCAACGCCCTGTGGAAAGCGCAGCCCGACCTGCCAACCGCCTCCGAAGCCTGGATCGTCGCCGGGGGCGCGCACCATACCGTCTTCAGTCACGCGCTGGATCTCAACGATATGCGTCAGTTCGCTGAACTGCACGATATCGAACTGACGGTGATCGATAACGATACCCGCCTGCCCGCGTTTAAAGACGCGCTGCGCTGGAATGAAGTCTATTACGGTTCGAAACGTTAAGTACGACGTGCCCGGTGGCACTGCGTTTACCGGGCCTACGATTATGTAGGCCGGATAAGCGAAGCGCCATCCGGCGGGAGACAACAATGCTAGAAGATCTCAAACGCCAGGTACTCGAAGCTAACCTGGCGCTGCCTAAACATAATCTGGTGACCCTGACCTGGGGCAACGTCAGCGCCGTTGACCGCGAAAAAGGGGTGTTCGTCATCAAGCCTTCCGGCGTCGATTATACGATAATGACCGCTGACGATATGGTTGTGGTCAGCATTGCAACCGGTGAAGTGGTGGAAGGGAAGAAAAAACCCTCCTCCGATACCCCCACCCATCGCCTGCTGTATCAGGCATTTCCGACCATCGGCGGCATTGTGCATACCCACTCGCGTCATGCGACTATCTGGGCGCAGGCAGGCCAGTCCATCCCGGCTACCGGTACCACGCACGCAGACTACTTTTACGGCACCATCCCGTGCACCCGCCTGATGACCGATGCGGAAATCAACGGCGAGTATGAATGGGAAACCGGCAATGTGATTGTCGAAACCTTTGAAAAACAGGGCATCGACGCAGCACAGATGCCCGGGGTGCTGGTGCATTCCCACGGCCCGTTTGCGTGGGGCAAAAATGCGGAGGATGCAGTGCATAACGCGATTGTGCTGGAAGAGGTAGCCTATATGGGCATCTTCTGTCGTCAACTGGCACCACAATTGCCGGATATGCAACAGACGCTGCTGGACAAACACTACCTGCGCAAGCACGGTGCAAAAGCCTATTACGGGCAATAAACTGTATATAAACCCAGCATAAAACCGCTAACCAGGCTATAATCAGGCCTGGTTTTGTTTTATGGGATAACGGCGTGACGCAGGCGCAAGAAGGTTTTTTACTGACCCGACACTGGCGGGATACGCCTCAGGGAACAGAGGTGGAGTTCTGGCTGGCGACGGACAACGGCCCGTTGCACGTTACGCTGCCGCCACAGGAGTCCGTGGCGTTTATTCCTGAAGCCCACGTCGACAAAGTAAAGCAACTACTGCGCGGGGAAAACAACTGGCGCATCACGCCACTTGAGCTGAAAGATTTCCATCGCCAGCCGGTTTACGGTCTCTATTGTCGTGCCCATCGCCAGCTCATGCGCTATGAGAAACTGCTGCGCGAGGCGGGCGTCACGCTATACGAAGCCGATATTCGTCCCCCGGAACGTTTCCTGATGGAGCGGTTTATTACCGCCCCTGTCTGGGTTGATGGCACGGCGCACAACGGTGGGCTGATTAATGCCCGTCTGAAGCCCAACCCACATTACCGTCCGCCGCTGAAATGGGTCTCACTGGATATCGAAACCACCCGTCACGGTGAACTGTACTGTATTGGTCTTGAAGGCTGCGGCGACCGGGTTGTCTATATGCTCGGGCCACCGAATGGTGATGCCTCCGCGCTGGACTTCCGGCTGGAGTACGTCAACAGCCGGCCGCAGCTGCTGGAGAAACTGAACCAGTGGTTTGCCGATCGCGATCCCGATGTCCTGATCGGCTGGAACGTGGTGCAGTTCGACCTGCGGGTACTGCAAAAACACGCCGAGCGTTACCGCATCCCGCTCATGCTTGGGCGGGGTCATAGCGAACTGGAATGGCGCGAGCACGGTTTCAAAAACGGCGTCTTCTTCGCACAGGCCAACGGTCGCCTGATTATCGACGGCATCGAGGCGCTGAAATCGGCGTTCTGGAATTTCTCCTCCTTCTCGCTGGAGGCGGTGGCGCAGGAGCTGCTGGGTGAAGGGAAATCCATCGATAACCCATGGGACCGAATGGATGAGATCGACCGCCGCTTCAACGAAGACAAGCCGGCACTGGCCACCTACAACCTGAAAGATTGTGAACTGGTTACGCAGATTTTCCACAAAACCGAGATCATGCCGTTTCTGCTGGAACGCGCCACCGTGAACGGTCTTGCCGCGGACCGGCACGGCGGGTCCGTGGCTGCATTTAGCCACCTCTACTTCCCCCGTATGCACCGGGCAGGTTACGTCGCCCCTAATTTGGGTGATGTGCCGCCGCAGGCAAGCCCTGGCGGCTACGTGATGGATTCCCGGCCGGGGCTGTATGACTCCGTGCTGGTGCTGGACTACAAAAGCCTCTATCCGTCTATTATCCGCACCTTTTTGATTGATCCGGTGGGGCTGGTGGAGGGGATGGCGCAGCCGGACGATACGCACAGCACCGACGGGTTTCTGGGGGCGCGTTTCTCACGAGAGAAACACTGCCTGCCGGAGATCGTGGGGCAGATCTGGCACGGTCGCGATGAGGCCAAGCGCCATGGCAACAAGCCGCTTTCTCAGGCGCTAAAAATTATCATGAACGCCTTTTACGGTGTGCTGGGCACCAGCGCCTGTCGCTTCTTCGACCCGCGTCTCGCCTCCTCCATCACCATGCGCGGGCATGAGATTATGCGTCAGACAAAGGCGCTTATCGAATCCCAGGGCTATGAAGTGATCTATGGCGATACCGACTCCACCTTCGTCTGGTTGAAAGGCGCGCACGCCGAAGAGGATGCCGCGCGAATTGGCAAACAGCTGGTCGCCTTCGTGAATGACTGGTGGCAAGCGCATTTGCAAAAAGAGCGGTTAACCAGTGCGTTAGAGCTGGAGTTTGAAACACATTTCAGCCGCTTTTTAATGCCCACCATTCGCGGAACCGATCAGGGCAGCAAGAAGCGCTATGCCGGACTGATTCAGGAAGGTGAAAAGCAGCGCATGGTGTTTAAAGGGCTGGAGACGGTGCGTACTGACTGGACACCGCTGGCGCAACAGTTCCAGCAAACGCTCTATCTGCGGGTCTTTCGCAATGAGCCTTATCAGGACTATGTCCGCGAGACGATAGCCAGCCTGATGGCCGGCGAGCTCGACGACCAGCTGGTGTATCGCAAACGCCTGCGTCGCCCGCTGGCGGAGTATCAGCGTAACGTTCCGCCGCACGTCCGTGCCGCGCGTCTGGCGGATGAAGAGAACGTCCGTCGTGGGCGCGCGCCGCAGTATCAGAACCGGGGCACCATCAAGTATGTCTGGACGACTAACGGGCCAGAGCCGGTGGATTATCAGCAGTCTCCGCTGGATTACGATCACTACCTGACGCGCCAGCTTCAGCCCGTCGCGGATGGAATTTTGCCTTTCATTGACGACGATTTTGCTACACTAGTGACAGGGCAACTTGGCCTATTTTGACACGTGACGAAATCGCTGCCATCCAGTACCATAGCGCCCTTTCCACTCCCGGACCCATTTTTCGATGACCGTCTTTTTTGACGGTGGTTGAACTATTGCCTGCAATTAAAGATTAGAGCCGAACACATATGCCTTTTACACTTGGTCAACGCTGGATCAGCGATACAGAAAGCGAACTTGGATTGGGAACCGTGGTTGCAGTCGACGCACGCATGGTCACCCTCCTTTTCCCTGCTACCGGTGAAAACCGCCTGTACGCTCGCAATGACTCCCCTGTTACCCGCGTGATGTTCAATCCAGGTGACACCGTGACCAGCCACGACGGCTGGCAGCTAAAGGTTGAAGACGTAAAAGAAGAGAATGGTCTGCTCGCCTATATTGGGACTCGCCTCGACACTGACGAGAGCAATGTCATCCTGCGTGAAGTGCTGCTCGACAGCAAACTGGTTTTCAGCAAGCCGCAGGATCGCCTGTTTGCCGGGCAAATCGACCGTATGGATCGCTTCTCTCTGCGCTATCGCGCGCGTAAGTTCCAGAGTGAACAGTACCGCATGCCGTGGAGCGGCCTGCGTGGTCAACGTACCAGCCTGATCCCTCATCAGCTGAATATCGCCCATGACGTTGGCCGTCGTCATGCGCCTCGCGTACTGCTGGCAGACGAAGTGGGCCTCGGTAAAACCATTGAAGCCGGTATGATCCTGCATCAACAGCTGCTCTCTGGCGCCGCCGAGCGCGTGCTGATCGTGGTACCGGAAACGCTGCAGCATCAGTGGCTGGTTGAGATGCTGCGCCGCTTTAACCTCCGTTTCTCGCTGTTTGACGACGAGCGCTACGCCGAAGCCCAGCATGACGCGGACAACCCGTTTGAAACCGAACAGCTGGTCATCTGCTCCCTGGACTTCGTGCGCCGCAGCAAGCAGCGTCTTGAGCATCTGTGCGACGCAGAGTGGGATCTGCTGGTGGTCGACGAAGCGCACCACCTGGTCTGGAGCGAAGAGGCACCGAGCCGTGAATACATGGCGATTGAACAGCTTGCCGAGCGCGTGCCGGGCGTCCTGCTGCTGACCGCAACGCCGGAGCAGCTGGGGCTGGAGAGCCACTTCGCGCGTCTGCGCCTGCTCGATCCAAACCGTTTCCATGACTTTGAGCAGTTTGTCGAAGAACAGAATAATTACCGCCCGGTTGCCGATGCTGTCGCCATGCTGCTGGCGGGCAAACGCCTCTCGAATGACGAACTCAACACCCTGAGCGATCTGATTGGCGAACAGGACATTGAGCCGCTGCTGCAGGCAGCCAACAGTGACAGCGACAACGCGGGATCCGCGCGTAAAGAGCTGATCGATATGCTGATGGACCGCCACGGCACCAGCCGCGTGCTGTTCCGTAACACCCGTAACGGCGTGAAGGGCTTCCCAAAACGCGAACTGCATACCATCAAGCTGCCGCTGCCGACGCAGTATCAGACCGCGATAAAAGTCTCCGGCATTATGGGGGCGCGCAAAAGCCAGGAAGAACGTGCGCGCGACATGCTCTACCCGGAGCAGATTTATCAGGAATTTGAAGGCGATACCGGAACCTGGTGGAACTTCGACCCGCGTGTTGAATGGCTGATGGGCTATTTAACGGCTCATCGTTCACAGAAAGTGCTGGTGATCTGCGCCAAAGCGGCCACCGCGCTGCAGCTGGAGCAGGTTCTGCGCGAGCGTGAAGGTATTCGAGCCGCCGTGTTCCACGAGGGGATGTCCATTGTCGAGCGCGACCGCGCCGCGGCCTGGTTCAGTGAAGAAGACAGCGGCGCACAGGTTCTGCTGTGCTCTGAAATCGGTTCTGAAGGGCGTAACTTCCAGTTCGCCAGCAACCTGGTGATGTTCGATCTGCCGTTCAACCCCGACCTGCTGGAACAGCGTATCGGCCGTCTGGACCGTATCGGTCAGGCGCATGATATTCAGATCCACGTCCCTTACCTGGAAAAAACCGCTCAGTCGGTGCTGGTACGCTGGTTCCACGAAGGTCTGGACGCGTTCGAACATACCTGTCCAACAGGCCGCACCATTTACGATCAGGTGCATACGGATCTGATCGGTTACCTGGCAGCGCCGGAAAATACGGACGGGTTTGATGAACTGATCAAATCCTGTCGCGAAAAACATGAAGCGCTGAAAGCGCAGCTGGAGCAGGGGCGCGATCGTCTGCTGGAGATCCACTCCAACGGCGGTGAGAAAGCGCAGGCGCTTGCTGAAAGCATCGAAGAGCAGGATGACGACACCAGCCTGATCAGCTTCGCCATGAACCTGTTCGACATCGTCGGGATTAACCAGGACGATCGCGGCGAGAACATGATTGTGCTGACCCCATCCGATCATATGCTGGTTCCGGATTTCCCGGGTCTGCCTGAGGATGGCTGCACCATCACCTTCGAGCGTGATGTGGCGCTGTCTCGCGAAGATGCGCAGTTCATCACCTGGGAACACCCGTTGATCCGCAACGGCCTCGACCTGATCCTTTCCGGCGACACGGGTAGCAGCACAATTTCCCTGTTGAAAAACAAAGCATTACCCGTTGGTACGCTGCTGGTTGAGCTGATCTACGTTGTGGAAGCGCAAGCGCCGAAACAGCTTCAGCTCACCCGCTTCCTGCCGCCAACGCCAGTGCGTCTGCTGCTGGATAAAAACGGCACTAACCTGGCCGCACAGGTTGAATTCGAGAGTTTCAACCGCCAGCTGAGCGCAGTAAACCGCCACACGGGCAGCAAACTGGTCAACGCCGTCCAACAGGATGTGCACGCCATTCTGCAGTTGGGTGAAACGCAAATCGAAAAAGCGGCCAGGGCGTTGATTGATGCCGCGCGCGAGGAAGCCGATGAGAAACTGTCTGCAGAGCTGTCTCGTCTGGAAGCGTTAAAAGCGGTGAACCCAAACATCCGTGATGACGAACTGACCGCGATTGAGAGCAACCGTCAGCAGGTGCTGGAAAGCCTGAATCAGGCAAGCTGGCGTCTGGATGCCCTGCGTCTTATCGTTGTGACGCATCAGTAAACGGAGCACAAGATGGTGATGGAGCCTTACAATCCGCCGCAAGACCCGTGGCTGGTCATTCTTTATCAGGATGAGCACATTATGGTGGTCAACAAGCCAAGCGGCCTGTTGTCCGTGCCGGGGCGTCTGGATGAGCACAAAGACAGCGTGATGACACGTGTTCAGCGTGATTATCCCCAGGCGGAGTCCGTTCATCGCCTGGATATGGCAACCAGCGGTGTGATTGTGGTGGCGCTGAACAAAGCGGCTGAACGTGAACTCAAACGCCAGTTCCGTGAGCGTGAACCGAAGAAGCAGTATGTCGCACGCGTCTGGGGCCATCCCGCGCAGGCGGAAGGGCTGGTGGATCTGCCGCTGATTTGCGACTGGCCAAACCGGCCAAAGCAGAAGGTGTGTTACGAGACCGGCAAGGCCGCGCAAACCGAGTATGAAGTGCTGGAGTACGCGCCGGATAACACCGCGCGCGTCCTGCTAAAACCCATTACCGGGCGTTCACATCAGCTGCGTGTGCATATGCTCGCGCTGGGGCACCCGATTCTGGGAGACCGCTTTTACGCACCGCCTGAGGCACTGGCGTTAGCGCCACGTCTTCAGCTTCATGCGCAGACGCTCACCCTCACCCATCCGGCGTTTGGCAACGCAATGACGTTTAAAGCACCGGTGGACTTCTGAAAAAAGGGCCCGACACTGTCGGGCCATTTTTTATTTGAAATTTTTCTGCTCTTTTATCAGCTCGTACGCTTTCTGGATTTCCTGCGCTTTTTGCTTCGCCATCTCCATCATCTCTGGCGGTAAGCCCTTCGCGACCAGTTTATCCGGGTGATGTTCACTCATCAGCTTACGATAGGCGCGCTTGATGGTTGTCGCATCATCCGAAGGTTTCACGCCAAGCACGTTACAGGCATCTTCCAGCGTCGGGCCACGCTGCGCCTGCTGCCAGCCGCCGCCAGAGGATTGCTGTTGCTGATAACCACCGCCAAAGTGTGCCCCGCCCTGCATCATGCGCAGGAACTGGTCGAACTGCATCCGGGAGATCCCCAGCTCTTCAGCAATCACGTATAAGACATCGCGTTCATTGGGATGCAGGGAACCATCAGCAAACGCGGCCTGGATCTGGATCTCCAGAAACATCCGAATTAAATCAAAACGGCCGAAACAGATACTGCGGAACTGACGCATTTTCTCGCGCAGCGGATAGTTATCCGATTTACCGATGCGAAACGCATTTTGCGCCGCCACACGAGATTCACCGTGCAGATTCATGCGGTCCATAAATACGCTGGCGATCTGAATATCGGCTTCCGTCACTCGCCCTTTTGATTTGGTTAAGTGCCCCATCACCTCAAAGGTGGTGGAGAAAAAGAGGGACTGACGCTCGCGCTGGTTGGCGAACCAGGCCATTTTGCGGCTGCGTGCCTTATCGAACATATGGCCAATAATCAGGCCAAGAACGATGCCCCAAAACCCGGCACCCATTATGATGGCGAACGCAACGCCGATGATTTTACCCCAATACTGCATATACTCCCCGGATAGTCATGTCCCTTGTCGACGCAACGCCATCATTACAGTGGTCGAGCCACGGTCAATTGAGGGACATCGCCTATAATTTGCATTATCATACTCGTCATTCGATAGCGAGCCTAACACTCTGGCACGCAAACGGGCAGGATTAACGCTGGTACTGCGCTGATGAGTAAGATAGTCTCTGAGCGTTTGTAAGCCGTAGCCACTGATGACGGAACACTAAAATATAACGTATGAAAAAACGTATCCCCACCCTTCTGGCCACAATGATTGGCACCGCCCTGTACAGTCAACAGGGGCTGGCGGCCGATCTTGCCTCGCAGTGTATGCTTGGCGTCCCAAGTTATAATCGCCCACTGGTGAGTGGCGATACAAATAGCTTGCCAGTAACCATTACTGCCGACAGTTCTAAAGGTACCTATCCTGACAACGCGACGTTCACTGGCGATGTGGATATTAACCAGGGCAACAGCCGCCTGCAGGCAGACGAAGTGCAGTTGCACCAGAAGCAGCCGGAAGGTGCGGCCGAGCCGGTACGAACGGTGGATGCGCTGGGTAATGTGCACTATGACGACAATCAGGTCATCCTGAAAGGTCCGAAAGCCTGGTCAAATCTGAATACCAAAGATACTAACGTCTGGGAAGGTGATTACCAGATGGTGGGTCGTCAGGGGCGCGGTAAAGCAGACCTGATGAAACAGCGCGGTGAAAACCGCTATACGATTCTGGAAAACGGTTCGTTTACCTCCTGCCTGCCGGGTTCAAATACCTGGAGCGTGGTGGGGAGTGAAGTGATTCACGACCGTGAAGAACAGGTCGCAGAAATCTGGAACGCCCGGTTTAAACTCGGTCCGGTGCCGGTTTTCTATAGCCCTTACCTGCAGCTTCCCGTGGGCGACAAACGTCGTTCAGGTTTCCTGATCCCAAATGCCAAATACAGCACCTCGAACTATTTTGAGTTCTATCTGCCGTATTACTGGAACATCGCGCCCAACATGGACGCCACGATCACGCCGCACTATATCCATAAGCGCGGCAACGTCATGTGGGAAAACGAGTTCCGCTATCTGACCCAGGCGGGTACCGGTTTGATGGAGCTGGATTACCTGCCATCGGATAAAGTCTTCCAGGATGAGCATCCAACAGAAGGTGATAAACACCGTTGGATGTATTACTGGCGTCACGCTGGCGTAATGGACCAGGTCTGGCGTTTTAACGTCGACTATACCAAAGTCAGCGATCCGTACTATTTCAACGATTTCGATTCCAAGTACGGTTCCAGTACCGATGGCTACGCCACGCAGAAATTCAGCGTTGGCTACGCCGTTCAGAACTTCAATGCCACGGTGTCGACGAAGCAGTTCCAGGTCTTTAACACCCAGACGCGAAGCACTTACGGTGCAGAACCGCAGCTGGATGTTAACTGGTATCAGAACGATGTTGGTCCGTTCGACACCCGCGTTTACGCTCAGGCGGTACATTTCGTTAATACCAACTCGGATATGCCAGAAGCCACGCGTGTTCACTTAGAACCGACGATCAATTTACCGATCTCTAATAACTGGTCGAGCCTGAATACCGAAGCCAAGCTGATGGCGACCCACTATCAGCAGAAAAACGTGGACTGGTACAACAACCGTTACGGCACCGATCTTGACGAATCCGTGAACCGCGTCCTTCCACAATTCAAAATGGACGGCAAACTGATCTTCGAACGTGATATGGGGCTGCTGGCAGATGGTTATACCCAGACGCTGGAACCGCGTATGCAGTATTTATACGTGCCTTATCGCGATCAGAGCAAAATCCAGAACTACGACTCCTCTTTCCTGCAGTCTGACTATAGCGGCCTGTTCCGTGATCGTACCTATGGTGGTCTCGACCGTATTGCCTCCGCGAACCAGTTAACGACCGGCGTCACAACGCGTGTTTATGATGACGCTTCCGTTGAACGTTTTAACGTTTCTGTTGGTCAAATCTACTATTTCACCGAGTCTCGTACCGGTGATGACGATATCAACTGGGAGAAAGACAACAAAACAGGTTCCCTGGTGTGGGCGGGCGATACCTACTGGCGCATGACCGATCGCTGGGGCTTACGCGGTGGTCTGCAGTACGATACGCGTCTCGACAATATTGCCACAAGCAGTGCGGCAATTGAGTACCGTCGTGATGAAGACCGCATGATGCAGTTGACGTATCGTTACGCCAGCCCGGAATATATTCAGGCGACGTTGCCAAACTATGCCACCAGCGAACAGTACAAAGACAGCATTTCTCAGGTGGGTGGTGCAGCGAGTTGGCCAATTGCCGATCGCTGGTCAATTGTAGGTGCTTACTACTTTGACACCAACGCCAATAAGCCAGCTGACCAGATGGTTGGTCTGCAATATAACTCCTGCTGCTACGCGCTGCGTGTCGGCTACGAACGCAAGCTTAACGGCTGGGATACTCAAAATAATCAGGGCAAATACGATAACGTGATTGGCTTTAATGTCGAACTGCGCGGCCTGAGTTCCAACTACGGCCTGGGCACGCAGCAGATGCTGCGCTCGAACATTCTGCCGTACCGCAGTTCCTTGTAATGTGCTTGATTTGCAACGTAATCCGCTTTGCGGTTAATTGAAATGGAAAAAGTATGAAGAACTGGAAAACGCTGCTGCTCGGTGTCGCTATGGTTGCGAATACCAGCTTCGCGGCCCCCCAGGTTGTTGATAAGGTCGCCGCTGTAGTTAACAACGGTGTCGTGCTCGAAAGTGACGTTGACGGTTTAATGAAATCTGTGAAGCTCAATTCGGGCGAAGCGGGTCAGCAACTTCCGGATGACGCAACGCTGCGCCACCAGATCCTGGAACGTCTGATCATGGATCAGATTATCCTGCAAATGGGTCAGAAGATGGGGGTGAAAGTCACTGACGAGCAGCTCGACCAGGCGATCGCTAACATCGCAAAGCAGAACAACATGAGCCTGGATCAGATGCGCAGTCGTCTGGCCTATGATGGCATCAGCTACTCAACTTACCGTAATCAGATCCGTAAAGAGATGCTGATTTCGGAAGTGCGTAACAATGAAGTCCGTCGCCGCGTCACTATCCTGCCTCAGGAAGTCGACGCGCTGGCAAAACAGGTGGGCAACCAGAACGACGCCAGCACCGAGCTGAACCTGAGCCACATTCTGATCCCGCTGCCAGAGAACCCAACGTCCGACCAGGCCGCTGAAGCGGAAAGCCAGGCACGCGCTATCGTCGAGCAGGCTCGTAACGGCAGTGACTTTGGCAAGCTGGCCATCACCTACTCCGCTGACCAACAGGCGCTGAAAGGTGGTCAGATGGGCTGGGGACGTATTCAGGAACTGCCATCCCTCTTTGCCCAGGCGCTGAGCACGGCGAAAAAAGGCGACATCGTGGGTCCAATCCGTTCAGGTGTCGGCTTCCACATCCTGAAAGTCAACGACCTGCGTGGTCAGAGCCAGAACATCTCTGTCACCGAAGTTCATGCTCGCCACATTCTGCTGAAACCGTCACCGATCATGACGGACGATCAGGCGCGTGCGAAGCTGCAACAGATTGCCGCGGACATCAAGAGCGGAAAAACGTCGTTTGCGAATGCCGCAAAAGAGTTCTCTCAGGATCCTGGCTCTGCTAACCAGGGCGGCGACCTGGGCTGGGCGGCTGCGGATATCTACGATCCGGTATTCCGCGATGCGCTGATGAAGCTGAACAAAGGCCAGATGAGTGCGCCGGTACACTCCTCCTTTGGCTGGCATCTGATCGAACTGTTGGACACCCGCAACGTTGATAAAACTGACGCGGCGCAAAAAGACAGAGCCTATCGTATGCTGTTCAACCGTAAGTTCTCTGAAGAAGCGGCGACCTGGATGCAGGAACAACGCGCCAGTGCTTATGTGAAAGTTCTGAGCAACTAATGAAACAGCATCGTGTTGTGATCACACCCGGCGAACCCGCCGGGATTGGGCCAGACCTCGTTGTCCAGCTTGCCCAACGTAGCTGGCCGGTGGAACTGGTCGTCTGTGCTGATGCAACACTGTTACAAGACCGGGCTTCACTGCTCGGTCTGCCTTTAACGCTTACCCCCTACGTTGAAGGTCAACAGCCTGCACCGCAGCAAGCCGGAACGCTCACGCTTCTTCCCGTTCCTCTTCGTACTCCTGTAATTCCAGGTCAACTCAGCACTGAAAACGGCCACTATGTTGTCGAAACCCTGGCGCGCGCCTGCGATGGTTGCCTGAAGGGTGAGTTTGCTGCCTTGATCACGGGCCCTGTGCACAAAGGGGTTATCAACGAAGCGGGTATTCCGTTCACCGGGCATACAGAGTTCTTCGAAGAGCGCTCACACAGCCCGAAAGTGGTGATGATGCTGGCGACGGAAGCGATGCGGGTGGCCCTGGTGACAACCCATTTGCCCATCAAGGCCATTCCTGATGCCATCACCCCAGAACTGCTGCGGGAGATCATCGGGATACTGCATCACGATCTGCAGACCAAATTTGGCATTAAACAGCCGCACGTTCTGGTCTGCGGCCTGAACCCGCACGCCGGGGAAGGCGGGCATATGGGTACCGAAGAGATCGACACCATCATTCCGGTGCTTGATGAGATGCGTGCGAAAGGGATGAACCTCAGCGGGCCGTTGCCTGCCGATACCCTTTTCCAGCCCAAATACCTGGATAATGCCGACGCCGTGCTCGCGATGTACCACGATCAGGGCCTGCCCGTGCTAAAATACCAGGGCTTTGGCCGTGGGGTGAATATCACCCTCGGTTTACCTTTTATTCGAACGTCCGTCGACCACGGTACTGCGCTGGATCTGGCAGGCCAGGGAAAAGCGGATGTCGGCAGTTTTATTACGGCGCTTAATCTCGCCATCAAAATGATTGTTAATACTCAATGACTAATCGAGTCCATCAGGGCCACTTAGCCCGTAAACGCTTCGGGCAAAACTTCCTCAACGATCAGTTCGTGATCGACAGTATTGTCTCGGCTATTAATCCGCAAAAAGGCCAGGCGATGGTCGAAATCGGCCCGGGTCTGGCAGCACTGACTGAACCTGTAGGCGAACGTCTGGACGAACTGACCGTAATCGAACTCGACCGCGATCTCGCTGCTCGTCTGCAAACGCACCCGTTCCTGGGGCCAAAGCTGACGATTTATCAGCAAGATGCCATGACCATGAACTTTGGCGAGCTGGCAGAAAAAATGGGTCAACCGCTGCGCGTATTCGGTAACCTGCCATATAACATCTCCACGCCGCTGATGTTCCACCTCTTTAGCTATACTGATGCCATTGCCGACATGCACTTCATGTTGCAAAAAGAGGTCGTAAACCGTCTGGTTGCAGGACCAAACAGTAAAGCGTATGGTCGTTTAAGCGTGATGGCGCAATATTTCTGCAATGTGATCCCGGTGCTCGAAGTGCCGCCGTCCGCCTTCACGCCACCACCGAAAGTCGACTCTGCCGTTGTGCGCCTTGTGCCGCATAAAACGATGCCATACCCGGTCAAAGACCTGCGCGTACTGAGCCGCATCACGACAGAAGCGTTTAACCAGCGCCGTAAAACGATCCGTAACAGCCTCGGCAATCTGTTTACCGTTGACGTGCTGGCTGAGTTGGGCATTGACCCGGCTATGCGTGCAGAAAATATTTCTGTTGAGCAGTACTGTAAACTGGCTAATTACATTAGCGAAAAAGCGCCGCCGAAGGAGAGTTAAGCCATGATTGATTCGCCCCGCGTATGTGTCCAGGTACAAAGCGTTTACGTTGAATCTCAGTCCTCACCCGATGAAGAGCGCTTTGTTTTTGCCTACACCGTGACCATTCGCAATCTGGGGCGGATGCCTGTGCAGCTGCTCGGGCGTTACTGGCTTATCACTAACGGCAATGGCCGTGAAATCGAAGTTCAGGGTGAAGGTGTGGTTGGTGAACAGCCCCACATCGACCCTGGCGAAGAGTATCAGTACACCAGCGGTGCGGTGATAGAAACGCCGCTGGGAACTATGCAAGGCCATTATGAAATGGTCGACGTCGATGGCAATGTATTCCGCGTTGCGATCCCTGTGTTCCGTCTCGCCGTTACAACACTCATTCATTAATCTAATGTCTACATATCTGATTGGCGACGTTCATGGTTGCTACGATGAACTGATCGCATTATTAAAGCAGGTCGACTTTACGCCAGGACGGGATATTCTCTGGCTGACGGGCGATTTAGTGGCGCGTGGGCCAGGTTCCCTCGAGGTTTTACGCTTCGTAAAATCGCTTGGCGACAGCGTACGCATGGTGCTGGGTAATCATGATTTACATCTGCTGGCCGTCTTTGCCGGCATCAGCCGCAATAAGCCGAAAGATCGCCTCACCCCGCTGCTGGATGCGCCAGACGCCGACGAACTGATCAACTGGCTGCGTCGTCAGCCGCTGTTGCAGGTCGATGAGGAGAAAAAACTGGTTATGGCCCACGCCGGGATCACCCCACAGTGGGATCTTGAGACGGCAAAAACCTGCGCACGTGACGTTGAAGCGGTACTGGCGAGCGATTCCTATCCTTTCTTCCTTGATGCCATGTATGGCGATATGCCAAACCACTGGAGCGAAGATCTGAGCGGTCTGGCACGCCTGCGTTTTATCACGAACGCGTTCACACGGATGCGTTTCTGCTTCCCGAACGGGCAACTGGATATGTACTCCAAAGAGACGCCGGAAAGTGCGCCTGCGCCGCTTAAACCGTGGTTTGCGATCCCCGGACCGGTCACCAGTGAGTACAGCGTGGTGTTTGGCCACTGGGCCGCGCTAGAAGGGAAAGGCACGCCAGACGGGATCTACGGTCTTGATACCGGTTGTTGCTGGGGCGGGGATTTAACCTGCTTACGCTGGGAAGATAAAACCTACTTCGTGCAGCCGTCCAACCGACAGCTGGACTTAGGGGAAGGCGAGGCGGTCGCCTCCTGAGGGTGAATTCCCTCTCCCGCCGGGAGAGGGAAAAGCAACTAGCGACGTTCCAGAATCTCGAAGCAGTAGCTGTGTGAGTTCTGCGCATCCGCATCATGGAATTCGCTGAATACCGATTCCCACTCGTCCGGATCGTAGTCCGGGAAATGGGTATCGCCTTCCACTTCCGCATCAATATGCGTCAGATAGAGCTTTTGCGCTTTCGGCAGGAACTGCTCATACACACGCCCACCACCAATCACCATGATCTCGTCGGCGTTACCGCACGCGGCAATCGCCTCGTCAACGGATTTCACCCATTCGACGCGATCGTCTGTACCTGGCTGGCTACTGATCACGATATTCTTACGGCCCGGCAATGGACGACCAATCGACTCCCAGGTCAGGCGGCCCATCACTACCGGCTTGTTTAACGTCGTACGTTTAAACCATGTGAGATCGGCAGGCAGGTTCCACGGCATGGCATTTTCCATACCGATAACACGGTCCACCGCCAGCGCTGCAATCAGACTGATCATTGAAAATTTCCCGGATGCAAAAAATTGCCGCCACTATACGGAAAGCTTAATCTTTCGTCGACTGGCGGCATGGTAAAGAAAGAGAAATTTTTTAATATTGCTGGCAACTCCACTTCACGCGGAAGGTTTACTCTCCGGTTCGTCCGCCGGATCGCCGGTATGCTTGCCCTCCTCCGTTCCCTGCCAGCCATGACGCTGCACCAGCGACAGATGATTACGATCCTCGTTAATGATCTCTGTCAGCATCGCACTGGTGCGTTTAAACACCGCCGCACGCTCTGTGGCCGTACTGCCCGCCATCGCCACCATCTCTTCCACCATATCGGTATTGAAGCGGCGGAACAGGTCCGCTCGTTCTCGCGCTTCATACGCGCCCAGGCCCAGGCTTTCCAGCGCCATACGGCCAGACTTAAGCGCCCCTTCGAAAGTTTCACGCTCGGGTGCGGCCACCCCTGCCTGTCGCAGCTGGATATAGTGATCCACATCGCGCGCGCGGGAGATGATGGTCAGGTTCGGGAAATGCTCCTTCACCAGCTCAACCAGCTGCATACTGGTCTGGGGATCGTCAATCGCGTTGATGAGGACTTCCGCTTTCGCTGCCCCGGCTGATTCCAGCAGATCGACACGCGTTGCATCGCCGTAGAAGACTTTCATATCGAACTTACGCAGGGTATCCACATGGTCCGGATCGTGATCGAGGATGACCATTTTTACTCCGCTTGAGAGCAGTAAACGACCGGTGATCTGCCCAAAGCGACCGAATCCGGCGATGATGACCCGCGGCTGTTCCTCGTCAATCTCATCGGCTTCGCGTTCCTGTTCGCTGCCTGTTTTTTCCAGACGCGTCAGCAGCACCAGCAGGATCGGCGTTGCCGCCATCGACAGCGCGACCGCCAGCGTCAGCGCTTTCGCCCACTCGGGATCGAGCACATTGGCCATTTGCGCCGCGCCGAAGACCACAAACGCGAATTCGCTTCCCTGTCCGAGCAGCACGGCGAACCAGCGACGCTGTCTGCCAGGCACGTTCAGCGGGCGGGCGATCAGCCACAGCATCATCATTTTGATGACCAGGAAACCGACCAGCAGGATGAGGATCCGCAGTGGATGCGTGACCAGCGTGCCAAAGTCGATAGACATCCCGACTCCGATGAAAAACAGCCCCAGCAGCAATCCTTTGAATGGCTCGATATCGCTTTCCAGCGCGTGTCGGTACTCTGAGCTGGCCAGCAGAACGCCCGCGAGGAAGGCTCCCATCGCCATCGACAGCCCGGCTTCCTCCAGCAGCAGACCGAAACCAAACACCAGGAACAGCGCCACGGCACTGAACACTTCCCGCAGTCCCGAGCGAGCGACGAAGCGCAGCAGCGGACGGGTAACATAACGGCCGAGCAGGACAACCAGTGCCAGCGCACCGACCACTTTCAACGCAGAGAGGGCAAAAGCGCCCAGCGTCGTTGATGCCCCGCTGGCAGCCAGCAGCGGGATCATCGCCACCAGCGGAATGGCCGCGATATCCTGAAACAGCAGCACCGAAAATGCACTACGCCCCATCTGAGAAACGGTCAGGTTTCGCTCGTTCATTGCCTGCATGGCAATCGCCGTCGAAGAGAGTGCCAGCGTCATGCCAATAAGCGCAGCCACTTTCCAGTCCATTCCCAGTAAAATACAGAAGCCGCCCAACAGCAGACCGCAGGCCACCATCTGTAGCGCCCCGCCGCCAAATACTGAGGCGCGCAGCTTCCACAACCGCTGCGGGTCGAGTT
Organism: Enterobacter sp. WCHEn045836; assembly: GCF_003965585.1. Classification (NCBI taxonomy): domain Bacteria; kingdom Pseudomonadati; phylum Pseudomonadota; class Gammaproteobacteria; order Enterobacterales; family Enterobacteriaceae; genus Enterobacter; species Enterobacter sp. WCHEn045836. The sequence continues at coordinate 105,575 of NZ_RXPT01000006.1, read as the reverse complement.
CCAGACCAATGACAAACAGCATCAGCACGACGCCAATTTCGGCGAAATGCAGAATCGCCTCCGCATCCGTGACCAGGCGGAATCCCCAGGGTCCGATAACACACCCGGCGATCAGGTAGCCCAGCACGGAGCCCAGCCCCAGGCGAACCGCAACGGGCACAATCAGCGCCGCCGCGCCAAGGTAAATCAGCGCCTGTATCAGCGTATGGCTATCCATTGTGCGCCTCCTGCCACTCTAGTAAGCGTTGTTTATAATGACGAGCCTGCGCCTGCAACGTCTCATCGTCACAAACAAATGTGCAGTGCATAGCAAAAGGAGGAAGCCAGGTAAGACCACAGTAGAGCGCTGTCGCCTGAAGCGGTTGCGCCAGCACCTCAAAACCCGGGAAAGAACCAATATCGAAGTGGCTTTCTCCACCACCGGTGGTCACAGCCCACATCAGGCTTTTTCCCTTCAGCGCATGCCCGTTGTGACCATACGCCCAGCCGTGGGAAAAGACTTTGTCGATCCACAATTTCAGGAGCGGTGGTGTGCTGTACCACTGCATCGGGTGTTGCCAGATGATCAGATCGGCGCGAGTGAGCGCCTCCTGTTCGGCGGTGATGTCGATTTTAAAATCAGGATAAAGTTGATAGAGGGAACGTATCTCTACGTTGTCGAGTGTCCTTACCTGCTCAAGCATGCGCTTATTCGCATGGGAGTGCTGCGGATAGGGATGCGCATAAATTATCAGAATCATGAATCGGCCTGTTTTGACTGTCTTCTCTCTTGTAGATGTGAGTGTAGACAGTTAACCCGCCCGCTGAAAGTGTTCAGTGACGCGTCGGAAGCAAAACGCAAGTATTGCTACTCTTTAGTGCCAGTTCTCAGAGGTTTTCCAGTACTTATTTGAACACCTGCAAATATATTCCCCTCACAAATAATTTACACTGCATTATTTATAATCGTGTCATATTTAGATTTATTAAATTTGCATTTTAATAAATCGAAGTATACATAACACATTGAAAACATAATAATTTCAATCTACTCCTCTCAACGCTTTTCTTTAAAACCTGAAAGAGAATATTTTTCTTCACTTCGAATTTCCTTTTAAATGGATGTGAATATGAAAGTAAAACGTCTGGAATTAAACAGGACCACCCAGTTACTGGGGAGATTATTTCCCGCCCTGCTTGTTTTTACACCAATAATCAGTTCTGCAGGCACCATCGACCAGTCAACCTCTGCTCCGCAAGATTTCTCCGCCGATACCGAATACGTCATCAATAAAGATATTACTGTGTCTTCGTCTGGCGATTTAGCCGCTGTTTCCGCCTCAGGATTTAAAGTCAGTTCAATAACAAACAATGGGAATATTTCCGGCACTTCGAATGGACTTGATATAAACACTAGCGCGCAGCCACTCGATATTAATAATAATGCTGGTGCTACCATTTCCTCCGCCACAAAGAACGCTGTAAACATAGTCACGATGCAGGGTAGTTTAACCAACAAAGGAAACATTACCGGCTTTGAAAAGGGGATTTTTGTTAATGAAGATTCCTCTGCAATTAGCATATCAAATACGGAAACAGGCATCATTAAAGGCAATACAGGTCTGGCTACTGACGCCGGAATCGTGATTGATAATAATGGCTCGATTATCGGCACAGGCGAAGATGGTATCAAACTCAGCGGTGGTGGAACCAAAATCATCAATACCGGTACCATTCAGGGTGATCAGAATGGTATCAACGTAACGGATACCGCGAAGGCTGACATCATTAACAATGGCTCAATTGGCGGTGGCAAGTCAGCTATAATGTTCGCCAGTAACAAAAATAATACCCTCACCCTCAACACAGGTTCAAACCTGTCTGGCGATGTCATTTCCACGCTTTCAACCGGTAACACCCTGACCCTGGTAGGCGCCGGGACAGAAGACAGCAATTTTATCGGGCTGAACGAAGGCGATGGTTTCGCCTCTGTCAAAATGAACGGTGAAGACTGGACGCTGACGGGTAACGTCGACATCATTGGTGCCGGTGATTCACTGCAGGTGAATAGCGGCAACCTGACCCTGGCGGGTACCGTTTCCAATGCTGGCAATACGCTGGTGGCGAATGAAGCCACGCTGCAGCTGGGCAATGGCGAAGGTATGGCAAGTCTCAGCGGCGGGCTAACCAACAATGGTACGGTTATCTTTAACCAGGGAGACAATTTCACGTTTTCTACTGACATGACCGGCAGCGGAAACGTAGAGAAAGTTGATGCGAATACGCTGACGCTTACCGGCAACAACAGCTATACCGGCGATACGACCCTGCGAAACGGCACAACGCTGGTAGCGGCAGGCGCAACGTTAGGTGTCGAAAACAGCAATGCCACTCTTACCGTGCAGAACGGGGCAAAGTTTGCCACCGCAGGAACCGTCTACAACAACATTACTATTCTCAGCGGCGGTACGCTGGCAGCGTGGAATGCAATCGAGGGTAACGCAACGCTCAACGACGCCGGCATTGATATCATTAACGGCAACGTGACCAACAGCGGCACGCTTTTGCTCAGTGCAGCCGACCACAGCGTGGGTAATGATTTTACCATTAACGGCGATTATACCGGCGCAGAAGGTAGCCAGATTGTATTAAACAGCGAGCTGGGTACTGACACGGCGCCTACCGATCATCTCACAATAACCGGCAGCAGTTTTGGCCAGTCCGGCGTGACCGTCAGCAACATGGGTGGACTTGGCGCACAGACCGTGAACGGCATGGAGATTGTCAGCGTCGCCGGCAGCTCTGAAGCACAGCTAACCCTGGCCAAACCGGTTGTGGCAGGCGCATACGAATACTCTCTTTACCAGCATAGTGACGGGAACTGGTACCTGGAATCGAAGGCCGCGCCACCTGTCGATCCGACAGATGATACCGATGACGGAGATAATACCGACAACGGTGGCAATACTGACGATGGCGGCAACACTGATAATGGCGGTAACAGTGACAATGGCAGCAATACCGACGATGGCGGCAACAGCGGCGGCAATGATAACGGCGACAGTGGTGATAATACCGATAACGGCGGCGGCAATACCCCAGCACCAGAAGTGATGGCACCTGAAGTGGGCGCGTATTTAGGCAACTATCTGGCTGCTCAGAGTATGTTCCTGCACAAACGTGACGATCGCGATCAGCTCACCTTCCGTAACGAAGACGATCTGAATACCTGGATGTATGTAAAAGGTCGTTACCATGAAAATGATGCAGGCGGTGATAAAGTCAGCTACGACACCACGACCACCGTTCTGCAAGTCGGCAGCGATTTCCTCAGCAAGCCAATGGACAGCGGTATCCTGCGTGCCGGTGGCATGTTCGGTGCAGGCCAGGCGAAGACCCACTCAGATGCGAAATACAACGTGCGTGACGCACAGGGTAAAGTCGATGGCTTCAACGTTGGGCTCTACGCCACCTGGCAGGAAGATCAGAAATTACGTCTGGGCAGCTACATTGATACCTGGGCCGCCTACAGCTGGTACAACAACAAAGTGACCAGCAACCGCAACGATGAAGATTACGACAGCGAAGGTTTTGCCGCGTCTGTTGAAGTCGGCCATGCGTGGGTTATCCCATCTGAAAACGAGCGTACCTGGAAGATCGAGCCTCAGGCGCAGGTGATCTACAGCTATCTTGATCAGGAAAATCATACGGACCGCGATGGCGTCCGGGTGACGACTCTGGATAACGACAGCGTCTTCGGTCGTCTGGGTGTGAAATCCAGCTATTTCCAGCAAAAGGACGTCACGGCCTGGCAGCCATACGTTGCGGTGAACTGGCTGAAGGGTGCAGGTCAAAACGATCTGGCCTTCAACGACGAAACCGTAAGTAATGATACGCCGGAGGATCGTGGTCAGGTAGAGCTGGGTATTACCGGCAATCTTAACGAGACCACGACGATTTCACTTCGCGCCAGCTGCGAATGGGGTGAAAACAACTATGCCGCTTACGGCGGTCATATTTTGTTAAACCACCGCTGGTAATCCATCAGCATCAAGCAAAAAAAGCAGTGGCGGATGCCACTGCTTTTTTTAATTATCCAGTTCACCCATGGATTTAACCTGGTCACGGTTAATCTGCTCGGTTTGACCGGTTTCCGCGTTTTTATAGGACACCAGACCGGTGTCGTCATCCACCTGCGGTTTGCCGTCAGTAATAATGGTGCGGCCATCGGTGGTTTTTACCGCCTGATTAGATGAACACCCTGCTACGGTGAACATTGCAGTGGCAGCCAGAACGGAAGCGATCAGTAGTTTATTTTGCATGGTGTTTTCCCCTGCTCTCAGTTGAATTTCATTATCGACCTAACCATTTTAGGCTAACTGACTGAATGCGGATGGAAAACCAGAAGGTTCTGAAGAGGGGAAGAATGCCCGGCAACCGAACGGTACCGGGCAATTTGTCTTACTTGTTAATCTGGGCGTGCATTTCCTGAACCGAAATCACCTTCTCGGTAGCATCCGCGTTCAGTGCCATGGCTGTTGCGAAACCGCCATTCAGGGTGGTGTCATAATGCACTTTGTACTGCAGTGCGCTGCGGCGAATCAGCTTGGAGTCTTCAATTGCCTGGCGGCCCGCAGTGGTATTGATGATGTAGGTGTATTCGCCATTCTTGATGCGATCCTGAATGTGCGGACGACCTTCATGCACCTTGTTCACCAGACGCGGGTTGATTCCCGCTTCACCCAGCACAATCGCCGTACCGTGGGTTGCATCCAGCTCGAAGCCCTGTTTCAGCAGCTTGGCCGCCAGGTCAACCACGCGCTCTTTATCACCTTCGCGAACCGAGAGCAGCGCACGGCCAGATTTCTTCATGGTGGAGTTACTGCCCAGTTGCGCTTTAGCAAACGCTTCTGCAAAGGTGCGGCCCACGCCCATCACTTCCCCGGTAGAGCGCATCTCTGGCCCTAACAGTGGGTCAACGCCCGGGAATTTGTTGAACGGCAGCACCACCTCTTTCACCGAGTAGTACGGCGGGATAATCTCTTTAGTGACGCCCTGCTGTGCCAGCGTCTGGCCAGCCATCACACGCGCCGCCACTTTTGCCAGCGGAATACCGGTCGCTTTAGAGACGAACGGTACGGTACGTGCTGCACGCGGGTTCACTTCAATCAGGTAGACTTCGTTGTCTTTCACGGCGAACTGAACGTTCATCAGACCGCGAACCTGCAGTTCGAAGGCCAGTTTCTGCACCTGCTGACGCATCACGTCCTGAATTTCCTGGCTCAGGGTGTACGCTGGCAGAGAACAGGCGGAGTCGCCTGAGTGCACGCCCGCCTGCTCGATGTGCTCCATGATGCCGCCAATCAACACCATTTCGCCGTCGCAGATAGCATCCACATCCACTTCAACCGCATCGTCGAGGAAGCGATCCAAGAGCACCGGCGCATCGTTGGACACGCTGACTGCCGTCTGGAAGTAACGACGCAGGTCAGCTTCGTCGTAGACGATTTCCATTGCGCGGCCGCCCAGCACGTAAGAAGGACGCACCACCAGCGGATAGCCAATCTCTTTCGCCTTCTCAACCGCTTGTTCAATCGCCGTCACGGTGGCGTTTGCCGGCTGTTTCAGCTTCAGACGGTCAACCGCCTGCTGGAAACGCTCGCGGTCTTCTGCACGGTCAATGGCATCCGGGCTGGTACCGATAACCGGCACACCTGCGGCTTCCAGCGCGCGCGCCAGTTTCAGCGGAGTCTGGCCGCCGTACTGCACGATCACGCCTTTTGGCTTCTCGATGCGCACGATTTCCAGCACGTCTTCCAGTGTTACCGGTTCGAAGTAGAGACGGTCGGACGTGTCGTAGTCGGTAGAAACCGTTTCCGGGTTACAGTTGACCATAATGGTCTCGTAACCGTCTTCGCGCAGCGCCAGAGAGGCGTGTACGCAGCAGTAGTCAAACTCGATACCCTGACCGATACGGTTTGGACCACCGCCCAGTACCATAATCTTGTCGCGGTCAACGGACGGATTCGCTTCACACTCGTCTTCATACGTGGAGTACATGTAAGCGGTGTCGGTCGCAAATTCTGCTGCACAGGTATCAACACGTTTGTAGACCGGGTGCAGGTCATACTGGTCACGCAGCTTGCGGATTTCCGCTTCGCGCACGCCGGCCAGTTTTGCCAGACGCGCGTCGGCAAAGCCTTTGCGCTTCAGCATGCGCAGGAAGTCAGCGTCCAGGCCGTTGATGCCCAGGTCCGCCACTTTCTCTTCCAGACGCACCAGCTCTTCAATCTGCACCAGGAACCAGCGGTCGATGTTGGTCAGGTTGAAGACGCCATCGACGGAGAGGCCTGCGCGGAAGGCGTCGGCAATGTACCAGATACGCTCTGCGCCCGCGTCTTTCAGCTCGCGACGGATTTTGGTCAGTGCTTCCGGGTCGTCCAGGCTCACTTTCGGATCGAAGCCGGTCGCCCCCACTTCCAGACCGCGCAGCGCTTTCTGCAGGGATTCCTGCTGCGTGCGGCCAATCGCCATCACTTCACCGACCGATTTCATCTGGGTCGTCAGACGATCGTTCGCACCGGCGAATTTCTCGAAGTTAAAGCGAGGGATCTTGGTCACAACGTAGTCGATGGACGGTTCGAAGGACGCAGGTGTGCGGCCACCGGTAATGTCGTTCATCAGCTCGTCGAGGGTATAACCCACCGCCAGTTTCGCGGCCACTTTCGCAATCGGGAAGCCGGTAGCTTTAGACGCCAGCGCGGAAGAGCGGGACACGCGCGGGTTCATTTCGATAACAATCAGACGGCCAGTTTTCGGGTTCACGGAGAACTGGACGTTAGACCCGCCCGTTTCCACCCCGATTTCACGCAGTACCGCCATCGAGGCGTTACGCATGATTTGGTACTCTTTGTCGGTCAGCGTTTGCGCTGGCGCCACGGTGATGGAGTCGCCGGTGTGGATACCCATTGCATCGAAGTTTTCGATGGAGCAGACGATGATGCAGTTGTCGTTTTTGTCACGCACCACTTCCATCTCATACTCTTTCCAGCCAATCAGCGATTCATCAATCAGCAGCTCTTTGGTTGGGGAGAGATCCAGACCGCGTTCGCAAATCTCTTCGAACTCTTCACGGTTGTAGGCGATACCCCCGCCGGTTCCGCCCATCGTGAAGGACGGACGGATGATGCACGGATAGCCGACTTCAGCCGCCACGGCCAGCGCTTCTTCCATATTGTGTGCAATACCGGAACGCGCGGTGTCGAGGCCAATTTTCTTCATCGCCACGTCAAAGCGACGACGGTCTTCTGCTTTATCAATCGCGTCAGCGGTGGCACCAATCATGGTCACGCCGAACTCTTCCAGCACGCCCTGACGTTCCAGCTCCAGCGCGCAGTTCAGTGCTGTCTGGCCGCCCATGGTCGGCAGAACCGCATCCGGACGCTCTTTTTCGATAATTTTACGCACCACTTCCCAGTGAATCGGCTCGATGTAGGTTGCATCAGCCATTTCCGGGTCGGTCATGATGGTCGCCGGGTTAGAGTTGACCAGGATAACGCGGTAACCCTCTTCACGCAGGGCTTTACACGCCTGCGCACCGGAGTAGTCGAATTCACAGGCCTGACCGATAACAATCGGGCCAGCGCCAAGGATCAGGATGCTTTTTATGTCTGTACGTTTTGGCATTGTCTTCTCGGCTCCTGATTATTTAGCGGTCTTACGGTATTGCTCGATAAGTTCGATAAAGTGATCGAACAGCGGTGCGGCATCGTGCGGGCCCGGGCTGGCTTCCGGGTGTCCCTGGAAGCTGAACGCTGCCTTATCGGTGCGATGGATACCCTGCAGGGTGCCATCGAACAGGGATTTATGCGTTACGCGCAGATTAGCCGGCATTGACGCTTCATCTACTGCGAAGCCGTGGTTCTGTGCCGTAATCATCACCGTGTTGTTGTCGATGTCTTTCACCGGGTGGTTACCACCGTGGTGACCGAACTTCATCTTAATGGTGTTCGCCCCACTCGCCAGCGCCAGCAGCTGATGGCCCAGGCAAATACCGAATACCGGAATATCGGTTTCGAGGAAGGACGTGATGGCATTGATAGCGTAATCGCACGGTGCCGGGTCGCCAGGTCCGTTAGAAAGGAAGATGCCATCCGGGTTCATCTTCAGAACCTCTTCAGCGGAAGTTTGCGCAGGTACCACCGTCAGGCGGCAGCCGCGGTCAACCAGCATGCGCAGGATATTGCGCTTGGCACCAAAATCATAGGCCACAACGTGGAATGGCAGCTCGCTCTCTGGCTTCGCTTCCGGCAGGTCGCCTTCCAGCGTCCAGCTCCCCTGCGTCCAGCTATAAGCTTCTGTGGTGGTCACTTCTTTCGCCAGATCCATGCCGTTCAGGCCAGGGAAGGCTTTCGCTTTTTCCAGCGCCAGCGCCGCATCGAGGTTATCCCCTGCGATGATGCAGCCGTTCTGTGCACCCTTCTCGCGCAGCAGACGCGTTAACTTACGGGTATCGATATCGGCAATCGCCACGATGTTATGGCGCTTCAGGTAAGAAGAGAGGTCTTCGGTGTTGCGGAAGTTGCTGGCAATCAGCGGCAGGTCGCGAATGACCAGACCTTGCGCATGAACCTGAGAGGACTCTTCATCAGCAGCATTAGTGCCAACATTGCCGATATGAGGATAAGTTAGAGTAACGATTTGGCGAGAATAGGAAGGATCAGTGAGGATTTCTTGATAACCGGTCATTGAAGTATTGAAAACGACTTCCCCAACCGCCGAACCCGTTGCCCCTATGGCCCGACCGATAAACTGGGTTCCGTCTTCCAGAACCAATAGCGCTGACTTAATCAAAACACCCTCCAGAGAATATTCACTCACTTTATTTGCATATTAATTCACAACCATGTCATAAATCAATGCAAATGTGTTGCCAGCGGATTTTTGGCAAACGGCGGCATTCTGGAGATTTGGTGGGTAAAAGTCAACTTAAAACGGAGATTTTAATTATCCTTTTGCAAGCCTGGCAGCCTGAAAAGATGTTAAGCGGCAAAAAGATCAGGTAAATCACTGCGGAAAACGCTTGCGCGACAAGTTTATTAGAATTGCCTGTGACGGGGTAATAAAAAGTGGACCAAATGGTCAAAATTTACATACTGGCAACACAAAAAGGAGAGATAACATAAACTTTCTACGACAAAGCTCGAAATATAGAATGAAACTGGAAAAATAAAAGGGCAATAAATTATTGCCCTATGCAATCAAACAATTACGACTGCAATAACCACATCACGATGGGTAATAACTCTTACAAATTGTTAAGATCGAGCACATCTCTCATATCAAAAAGACCGTTATCCTTGCCTTTTAGCCACAAAGCGGAGCGAACAGCGCCATTCGCGAATGTCATGCGGCTGGACGCTTTATGCGTTATCTCAACACGTTCGCCGATATCGGCGAACATCGCGGTATGTTCACCGACGATGTCACCCGCACGAACGGTTGCGAAACCAATCGTCCCCGGGACACGTTCGCCGGTATGACCTTCACGGGTATAAACCGCGCAGTCTTTTAAATCTTTATCCAGTGCATGCGCAATCGCTTCGCCCATTGCCAGCGCCGTGCCGGAGGGTGCATCGACTTTATAGCGGTGGTGAGCTTCGACAATCTCAATGTCGGTATAATCGCCCATCACCTTCGCGGCCTTCTCCAGCAGCTTCAGCATGACGTTTACGCCCACGCTAAAGTTAGCGGCGAAGACAATCGCAATCTCGTTTGACGCATCCTGAATGGCTTGTTTACCGGCTTCATCAAACCCGGTGGTGCCAATGACCATTCCTTTGCCGTGCTGACGGCAAAATGCCAGATGGTTCAGAGTGCCTTCTGGCCGGGTGAAATCAATGAACACATCAAAATCATCTTTGACCGCTTCCAGGCTGCTCTGCACGGTCACACCTGTCTTGCCCGCACCAGCCAGTTCACCGGCATCGGTCCCAAGAAGCGATGAACCGTCACGCTCCAGTGCCGCGCCCAGGGCCACGCCATCCATCTGAAGTGCCGCCTGAATGAGCTGGCGACCCATACGTCCACCCGCGCCCGCAATGGCGACACGGATCTGTGCATCATGCATAGTTATTCTCTTACGTTAAAATGATGTAAACCGTTTTCAGATTAACCAGCCTTTGTCAGGGCTGCCAACTGAAAACACCGATAATTAGAATTTAACGTGAAACGGACTCAAATATCAGTAAAAGACATGATTTTGTCGTCACGATAAAGTAGCAGATAAAAAAAAGGCCAGCACAGGAGGTGCTGGCCTTTCATCAGAAGAAGGATTATTCAACTTCACGGGCGTCGATACGCAGTTCTTTCGGTACTTCGAAGACAATATTCTCTTCGCGTCCTTCCAGCGGTATCGCTTCTCCACCGCCCAGCTCCTGCAGACGAGCAATCACATTCTGCACCAGAATATCCGGTGCGGAAGCGCCCGCCGTCACGCCTACGCAGTTCGCATTCTTGACCCACGCTTCCTGAATGTCCGTCGCGTCGTCGATCAGAAACGCCGCTTTCCCCATCCGCTGAGCCAGTTCGGCCAGACGGTTGGAGTTAGAGGAATTTTTAGAACCCACCACCAGCACCACGTCCGCCTGTTCAGCCAGCGCACGCACCGCTTCCTGACGATTGGTGGTGGCGTAGCAGATATCATCTTTACGCGGCCCGACAATTTTCGGGAAACGCTGGCGCAAAGCGTCGATCACATCAGAGGTATCATCCACGGAAAGCGTGGTCTGCGTCATGAACGACAGACGCGCTTCGTTTTTCACGTTCAGCGTGAGCACATCTTCCGGCGACTGCACCAGGTACATGCCCCCTTCCGGGTTGCTGTACTGCCCCATGGTACCTTCGACCTCCGGATGACCGGCATGACCAATCAGGATCGACTCTTCACCACGACGACTGGCACGCGCCACTTCCATATGTACTTTCGTTACTAACGGGCAAGTGGCGTCAAACACGGTCAGATCGCGACTTTTCGCTTCGTTACGTACCGCCTGGGAGACGCCGTGTGCGGAGAATATCAGGATCGCACCGTCCGGCACTTCGCTGATCTGCTCAATAAAAATGGCACCGCGTTCACGGAGGCTGTCGACCACGTAACGGTTATGCACCACTTCGTGACGCACATAAATAGGCGCGCCGTAAATCTCCAGCGCGTTTTCAACAATGCTGATAGCGCGGTCTACACCGGCGCAGAAGCCGCGCGGGTTAGCCAACAGGATCTGCATTTCAGGCCTCCAGTGCCGGATCAATCTCCAGCACTTCAATATCAAAATGGACGGTGCGCCCGGCAAGCGGATGGTTGAAATCTACGGTGATGGAGTCGCCGTTGATTTCGCGGATCACGCCAGGCATTTCGCTGCCATCCATAGCGGTAAAGAGCATAATCGCCCCGATTTCCGGCTCGCCCGCATCCATAAACTCACGACGCGAGAAGTACTGGATTAGATCCGGGCTTGGCACGCCAAACGCCGCATCCGGCTCCAGCGAAAACGCCTTCTTCTCGCCCTCTTTCAGACCCAGAAGTTGTTGCTCCAGACCTTCGGATAATGACGTGTCGCCAAGACGAAACAGGGCGGGTTTGCCGTTATTGCGGGTGGATTCAGCCGTTGAGCCATCATCCAGTTTCAGCGTGAAGTGCAAGAGAACCGCGCTGTTGCTTTGTACGGATTTAGACATGCAAATTGCTCGCTTGTTTTGGGTCACCTGTTGCCCGGTGGCGCTGCGCTTACCGGGCCTACGGGAGGCCACAAATTCTGTAGGCCGGGTAAGCGCAGCGCCACCCGGCATTTACAATTAAGCCTGCTCTTTCGCGGCGGGTTTCGGCAAGAAACCTTCCAGCACGATTAACGCCGCACCGATACAAATTGCGCTATCGGCGAGGTTAAAGGTCGCAAAGTGCCAGTCGCCGACGTAGAAGTCGATCATATCGACCACAAAGCCGTGCCACAGGCGATCAAACAGGTTGCCTAACGCGCCGCCAATGATCAGCGCGTAGGCGATGTTATTCAGCTTTTGCGTCGCTTTCGAACGGTACATCAGCACCGCCAGCACCACACAGATACCGATAGCAATACCCGCGAAGAACCAGCGCTGCCAGCCACCGCTGTCAGCAAGGAAACTAAACGCCGCGCCGTAGTTACGCGCATAGTGCAGGTTCAGCGACGGGAACAGCGGAACCGTCTCCCCCAGAGCAAAGTTCTGGAGGATCAGGTATTTGCTGCCCAGATCGATAATCAGCACCACCACAACCAGCCACAGCCAGCGCAGTCCTGTTGAACAGAGAGTTTTACTCATCAGGCAAACTTACGTTTCTCGCCGTCACCGGCGACGTTGCTCACACAGCGTCCGCAGATGTCTGCGTGTTCCGCCACCTGGCCGACATCGGTGGTGTAGTGCCAGCAACGCGGGCACTTCTCACCGTCGGCTTTGCTCAGTGCGACTTTCAGTCCTTTGAGCAGTTCGCTCTGCTGAGCATCAGCAGAAGCATCGGCATAATCCGCAACTTTCGCACCGGAGGTCAACAGGACAAATCGTAATTCATCACCCAGTGCAGTCAGTTTGGCTGCCAGCTCAGGTTCTGCGTACAGGGTCACTGCCGCTTCCAGAGAGCCACCCACTTTCTTGTCAGCACGCGCCTGTTCGATGACCTTGTTCACTTCGCCACGCACTTTCAGCAGTTCGTCCCAGAACGCATCGTTCATTGCTTCAGTACTGGAGAGATCGAACAGACCTTCGTACCACTCACCGGTGAAGACATACTTCTCACGGTCACCAGGCAGGTAGCCCCAGATTTCATCCGCGGTGAAGGACATGATCGGTGCCATCCAGCGCACCAGCGCTTCTGCGATATGATACAGCGCAGTCTGGCAGCTACGACGCGCCACGCTGTCCGCTTTCGCGGTGTACTGGCGGTCTTTGATAATGTCGAGGTAGAACGAGCCCATCTCGATGGAGCAGAAGCGCATCAGGCGCTGCACCACTTCGTGGAAATCGTAGGATTCGTAGGCGTTAACGATGTCTTCCTGCGCCGCTTTTGCGCAGCCAACAGCCCAGCGATCGAGCACCACCATCTCTTCCGGTTTCACCATGTCTTTTGCCGGATCAAAACCATTCAGGTTCGCCAGCAGGAAGCGCGCGGTGTTACGGATACGACGATAGCTGTCGGCGGCACGTTTCAGGATCTCATCAGACACCGCCATTTCGCCGGTGTAGTCGGTAGACGCCACCCACAGACGCAGAATGTCTGCACCCAGTTTGTTCATCACATCCTGCGGAGAAACGGTGTTACCGATGGACTTGGACATCTTACGGCCCTGACCATCCACGGTGAAACCGTGAGTCAGTACCTGGCGGTAAGGGGCCTTGCCTTTCATGGCGGTAGAAATCATCAGAGATGACATGAACCAGCCACGGTGTTGGTCAGAGCCTTCCAGATACATATCGGCAGCGTGACCGGCAAACTCTGGACGCACGTCAACCACGGAAGCGTGGGTGGAACCGGAGTCGAACCACACGTCCAGGGTATCAGGGACTTTTTCGTAGTTATCCGCGTCAGCGCCCAGAATGTCGCGGGCGTCGAGATCCCACCACGCCTGAATGCCGTCAACTTCGACGCGCTTCGCCACTTCTTCCATCAGTTCCAGGGTGTTCGGATGCAGTTCATGCGTCTCTTTATGCACAAACAGCGACATCGGCACGCCCCAGGTACGCTGACGGGAGATACACCAGTCAGGACGGTTAGCCACCATGGATTCAATACGCGCCTGGCCCCAGTCCGGGATCCACTGCACGCCTTTGATCTCTTTCAGGGACTGCTCGCGCAGGCCTTTCTGATCCATGCTGACGAACCACTGTGGGGTCGCACGGAAGATGATCGGCGTCTTGTGACGCCAGCAGCATGGGTAGCTGTGCTGCATTTTCTCAACGTGCAGCAGTGCGCCGCGCTCACGCAGCATCTCCACGATAATGTCGTTCGCTTTGAAGACGTTTATCCCGTCCAGTGACGGGTAAGTGCCAGGCAGGTAAGCACCATCCGGGCCAACCGGGTTCGCGATTTCCAGACCGTATTTCAGGCTGATGTTATAGTCGTCAGGACCGTGGCCACCTGCGGTGTGCACCGCACCGGTACCCGCTTCCAGCGTGACGTGGTCGCCCAGGATCGCCGGGACATCGAAGTCCAGGAACGGATGTTTAAAGCGCATCAGCTCCAGCGCGTCACCTTTTACGGTGCCCAGCACGGTGTAGTCGGTGATGTTCGCGCGTTTCAGCACGCTTTCAACCAAATCTTTCGCCAGGATCAGCGCCTGACCGTCAACCTGCACCAGCGCGTATTCAAACTCACCAGACAGGGAGATCGCACGGTTAGCAGGCAGCGTCCATGGGGTAGTAGTCCAGATAACCAGCGAGATCGGGCCGTTTACAGAGGTGACGCCAAATTTGGCTTTCACCGCGTCCTGATCAACCGCGTGGAACGCCACGTCGATAGACGGAGAGGTTTTGTCGTAATACTCAACTTCCGCTTCTGCCAGGGCAGAACGGCAGTCTACGCACCAGTGCACCGGCTTCGCACCTTTATGCAGGTGGCCATTGCCGATGATTTTACCCAGCGCACGGATGATGTTGGCTTCGGTTTTGAAGTCCATGGTCAGGTACGGGTGCGACCAGTCGCCCAGTACGCCCAGACGAATAAAGTCTGCGCGCTGACCGTCAACCTGAGTAGCCGCATATTCACGGCATTTCGCACGGAATTCCGCCGCGGTAAATTTCTCACCCGGCTTGCCAAATTCCTGCTCAACTTTCAGTTCGATTGGCAGGCCGTGGCAGTCCCAACCCGGAACGTAAGGTGAGTCATATCCCGCGAGTCCTTTGGACTTCACGATAATGTCTTTCAGAATCTTGTTTACAGAGTGACCAATATGAATGCTGCCATTCGCATATGGAGGGCCATCATGCAGAATGAAGGTCTTTTTGCCTTTTTTGGCTGCACGAATGATGCCGTACAGGTCATCATCGGTCCAACGCGCCAGCATTCCCGGTTCGCGCTTGGCGAGATCGCCGCGCATCGGGAACCCTGTTTCCGGCAAATTCAGGGTTGATTTATAGTCACTCATCAGATTCTCGGTTCCGTATTTATCACGTAGGCATTTAAGCCGGGTTCAAAGCCCAAAAAACTCGCGGGCCGTTAATTCATCTCGCGCGATTTGCGCCTTTAGTTCATCCAGCGAGGCAAATCGCTGCTCATTGCGTATTTTTTTACGCAGTATGACATCTATATGGCGACCGTAGAGGTCCATTACAACGTCCAGCAGATGCACTTCCAGCTGCTGCCGCACACCGGCGACCGTAGGACGTGTGCCAATGTTGGCGACGCCATAAAAAGGCTTGTCGCCCAGTCCAGCCACTTCTACCGCATATACCCCTTTAACCGGGGAGACCTGACGACGCAGCGGTATATTCGCCGTCGGGAAACCGATAGTGCGGCCCAGCGCATCGCCATGAACCACACGACCAGAAATGGTAAACGGATGCCCCAGCAGGTTTTCTGCGGTCTCCAGCTCATCATTCGCCAGTGCCTGGCGAACCGCTGTACTGCTGACGCGAACGCCGCCTTCGCAAAATGTCATCGCGCTGGTGACGTCAAAACCGTACTCCAGGCCAGCCTTCTGTAATAGCAAGAAATCGCCCTGACGACCAGCGCCAAAGCGGAAATCATCGCCCACGGCGAGAAACTGCACGCCAAGGCGCCGCTTAACCAACAGGTCGCTGACGAAATTTTGTGCTGTCAGTGCGGCAAAGCGACGATCAAAACGGACACACAATACGTAGTCCACACCGGACTCTGCCAGATAGCGCAACTTCTCGCGCAAGCGAGTAAGACGGGCGGGTGATTTATCCCCTGCAAACAGCTCCAGCGGCTGCGGCTCGAAAATCATCACTACCACGGGCAGGCCACGGGCCTCCCCTTCTTTACGCAATCCCTGCAACAGCGCCTGATGCCCACGATGCACGCCGTCCAAATTACCAATGGTCAGCACGCACCCGTGTGGGGCTTTGCTGAGATTATGTATGCCGCGTATCAGCTTCATGTCTGGCTCAAAACAGTGAAAATCGCCAAAGTATACCTTGTAGAGCGGTTAAGGTTAACCGGCGATTGTTCGCGCAAAACAGAAAGCCGTAATGATTTCATCAGGCTGACCTTTCACAGCGAAAAAATCTGTCCGTGAACTGCGATTTTTATGCCGAAAAGCTGTATTCACGCGAGACAAGCTGGTAGAATCCTGCGCCATCACTACGTAACGTAGCGTCGCTAATTAACGGCGCTTATTTGCACAAATCCATTGACAAAAGAAGGCAAAGAGGGCATATTCCTCGGCCTTTGAATTGTCCACATAGATCATATTTGGGAGTTGGACTTGGCTAATATCAAATCAGCTAAGAAACGTGCCGTTCAGTCTGAAAAGGCTCGTAAGCACAACGCAAGCCGTCGCTCTATGATGCGTACTTTCATCAAGAAAGTATACGCAGCAATCGAAGCTGGCGACAAAGCTGCAGCGCAGAACGCATTTAACGAAATGCAACCAATCGTGGATCGTCAGGCTGCTAAAGGTCTGATCCACAAAAACAAAGCAGCGCGTCATAAAGCAAACCTGACCGCGCAGATCAACAAACTGGCTTAATCGCCGCTTGTTGTTGCTTGTTTAAAGAACCCGCTTAACGCGGGTTTTTTTATGCCTTCAGTTTGCCGGTGGCGTAAACAGCGACGAGTAGTCGCGGTTACAGATACGCTGCACCGCCGGATGCTGAATCATCCTTTCGGCAAATATCGCGTGGTACTCCTCCATCACGTTATCCACCCTGCCAATTTCCGTAATCCTGTTATCCGAATAGAGATCGTGCATATAAAGCGTCGGCGCGACAAAGATAGCGTTGTGTGCTTCACCAAAGGCTTTCATCAGCGCAGCATCATCGAACTCACCGAGGATCTCTACGTTCAGCCCCTGAGAGTTAAACCAGTTCTGCAACTTACGCCCCAGCATGGAACGCCTTCCCGGCACCAGCAAACGGCGTTCTTCCAGGCAGGCAGGGAACGGTTTTTCCGGGGGCGGGTTGATGCACCAGAAGCTTACCCCACATTCGCCGATTTTGACCGAGAACAGCCCTTCCTGCTGCGTGGAGTCGATGGGGCAGTCCGAGATAATCATATCAAGCTTATGCTGGCTCAACTGCTCCAGCAGCATCTCATGGGTGGACTCAAAACAGCGCAGATGAATTTGTTCGTCTTCAACCACCGCCGCATCCAGCACGCCGCTCACCAGCCGTTTTGAGAGTGCATCCGCCACGCCCACATCAAACAGCAAATTAGACTCTTTGCGGTAGTTGACGATGTCCAGCATCTCCTGGCTCAGGGTAAACATCTTGTCCGCATAGCGAAAGACCAGCTCGCCCAGTTCGCTTGGCTCTATCCCACGCCCTTTACGCTTGAACAGCTTGCCCTGCAGGCGTTCTTCCAGGGCCTTGATTTGCCCGGTGATCGTTTGTGGCGTCAGAAAAAGTGCTTCTGCCGCTCCCACAACCGAGCCTTGTTTGTAAACATGCCAGAAGTAGTAAAGATGGTTGTAATTCAAATGAGACATCGCGTCTGCTCTCCCTGAGTGTGTATCGGGAGAAGGATTACCTTCTCCCGGTTTTCCGTTATGCCTGGACGGCCTGTCCGGACAATTTCACCTTCAACAAGGTATAACCAATAACCGCGGCCAGCAGTGAACCGATAAGAATGCCGAGTTTTGCCCAGACAATCAGCTCAGGCGCGTTTGCGCCAAACGCCAGCGTCGAGATAAAGATCGACATGGTAAATCCAATCCCGCAGAGCACGCCGACCGCCATAATCTGACCAAATGTGGTGCCGTTCGGCAACGACGCCAGCTTAAGCTTCAGCGCCAGCCAGCAGAACAGGCTAATCCCCAGCGGTTTACCAATAAACAGTCCGGCAATAATGCCCAGCGGCAGGACAGACGTCAGACCGTCCAGCGTAACGCCTCCCAGGGAAACGCCTGCGTTGGCAAACGCAAACAGCGGCAGGATCATAAAGGCGACCCACGGATGCAGCACATGCTCCAGCTGTTTGGCCGGTGATTTACCCTCCTGCGGCTTAAGCGGTACGAAGAAACCGACGATGACCCCTGCCAGCGTGGCATGCACGCCGGATTTCAACACGGCCGTCCACAGCACCATCCCCACCAGGATATAAATCCCGATGCGACGTACATTGAAAATGTTTAACAACGCCAGTACTGCAATCGCCGCTGCGGCCACGCTCAACGACAGAATTGACAGCTCGCTGGTGTAGAACAGCGCGATGATAACGATCGCCCCCAGGTCATCGATGATCGCCAGCGCCATCAGGAAGATTTTCAGTGCAACCGGAACACGGCTTCCAAGCAAGGCTAAAACACCGAGCGCAAACGCGATATCCGTTGCGGCCGGGATCGCCCAGCCGTCACGTGCAACGGGATCCTGCCAGGCAAACGCAAGGAAGAGCAGCGCCGGAACGACCATCCCGCCAATGGCGGCGATCACCGGAAACGCTGCGCGCTGGCGGCTGGCCAACGAGCCCAGCACCAGCTCACGCTTCACCTCAAGTCCTACCAACAGGAAAAACACCGCCATCAATGCATCGTTGATCCACAGCAGCATGTTCTTGTTGATTTCCAGCGCGCCGACCTTCAGTTCGACGGGCGTTTCCAGAAACGCATGATAGAACTCACGTGTGATGCCCAGGTTAGCCAGCAACATCGCTGCCGCAGCGGCGATAATCAGGATCACGCCCCCTGATGCTTCACTGCTAAAAAAACGGTGTAATAATTTCACTTAAGCTCTCTCTTTAAGCAAGATACCTCGATAAAACCATAATACCAAGCCTAACAACTCGGCAAAAACAGATTAATATTGAGTATAAATTCAGTTTTACCGAACAATACCTTTAAAAAAGAAAAAAGCCCGGAATCGCTTCCGGGCTTTGTCAGGATGAAGAGTGGCTAACGGATCAGCGAGTCAAATCATCGAAGAATTTTTTGACGCCATCGAAGAAGCTTTTGGAACGTGGACTGTTTTTCTCACCCGTCGGGCCGCCAAAGCTTTCCTGCAACTCTTTCAGCAACTGTTTCTGCTTGTCGTTCAGGCCAACCGGCGTTTCAACCACCACGCGGCACAGCAGATCGCCCTGCGCCCCACCACGAACGGATTTCACGCCTTTACCGCGCATGCGGAACAGCTTACCGGTCTGGGTTTCGCCTGGAATTTTCAGGTTCACGCGACCATCAAGTGTAGGCACTTCAATTTCGCCACCGAGCGCCGCCATGGCAAAGTTGATCGGTACTTCACAGTAGAGGTTGTTGCCTTCACGCTCAAAGATAGCGTGCTGTTTCACCTGCACCTGAACGTACAGATCGCCTGCTGGTGCGCCATGCTCACCTGCTTCGCCTTCGCCTGCCAGGCGGATGCGGTCACCCGTATCCACGCCAGCCGGGATTTTAACGGACAGGGTTTTGGTTTTCTCAACGCGACCGTGGCCGTGGCATTTGGTGCATGGATCTTTAATCAGCGTCCCGCGACCATGACAGTGCGGACACGCCTGCTGTACGGCGAAGAAGCCCTGACGCATCTGCACCTGACCGGAACCGTGACAGGTTGGACAGGTTTGTGGCTGCGTGCCCGCTTTCGCGCCGCTGCCATGGCAAACGTCACACTCTTCCAGCGTCGGGATACGGATCTCTTTGGTGACACCGCGAACGGCCTCTTCCAGCGTCAACTCCATGTTGTAGCGCAGATCGGCACCACGCGCTGCGCGCTGACGACCGCGACCACCACCAAAGATATCGCCGAACACATCGCCAAAGATATCGCTGAAATCAGCGCCGCCGCCAAAGCCGCCGCCACCGAATCCACCACCACCCATGCCGCCCTGTTCAAAGGCTGCGTGACCATACTGGTCATAGGCCGCACGTTTTTGTGCATCGGTCAGGACTTCGTAGGCTTCTTTGATCTCTTTAAATTTAGCTTCAGCCTCTTTGTCACCCTGGTTGCGATCCGGGTGGAATTTCATGGCCAGGCGCTTATACGCCTTTTTGATTTCACGCTCTTCCGCAGTTTTCGGAACGCCTAAAATCTCGTAATAGTCTTGCTTTGCCATTGGTTTTTTTAAGCCCCTTAACATGCGAGCACGGGCGTGGAGAGTTCTCCTACGCCCGTGCCGATTAATTACCCTGCATCAGGGCG
The DNA here is from genome assembly GCF_003965585.1 of Enterobacter sp. WCHEn045836. NCBI lineage: Bacteria > Pseudomonadati > Pseudomonadota > Gammaproteobacteria > Enterobacterales > Enterobacteriaceae > Enterobacter > Enterobacter sp. WCHEn045836. The sequence continues at coordinate 85,262 of NZ_RXPT01000006.1, read as the reverse complement.
ATTATTTTTTGTCTTTAACTTCTTCGAACTCAGCGTCGACAACGTCGTCGTCTTTCGCATTGTTCGCCGAAGCGTCAGCGCCTGCCTGCTGCTGGGCATGCTGCTGCTGAGCGATTTCCATCAGCTTCTGAGAAGCCTGTGCCAGCTCCTGCATCTTCGCTTCGATATCCGCTTTGTCTTCGCCTTTCAGAGACGTTTCCAGCGCGCTCAGTGCAGCTTCGATAGCAGTTTTGTCTTCCGCTGGCAGTTTATCGCCTGCTTCTTCAACCTGCTTACGGGTGCTGTGCAGCAGATGGTCGCCCTGGTTACGGGTCTGAACCAGCTCTTCGAACTTACGGTCGGATTCCGCGTTGGCTTCTGCTTCGCGAACCATTTTCTGGATCTCTTCTTCGTTCAGACCGGAAGAGGCCTTGATGGTGATCTTCTGCTCTTTACCGCTGTTTTTGTCTTTCGCGGAAACATGCAGAATACCGTCAGCATCGATATCGAAGGTCACTTCGATCTGCGGCATGCCGCGTGGTGCCGGGTTGATACCATCCAGGTTGAACTGACCCAGAGATTTGTTATCAGATGCACGCTTACGCTCACCCTGCAGCACATGGATGGTTACCGCAGACTGGTTGTCTTCAGCAGTAGAGAACACCTGGCTGTGCTTGGTCGGGATGGTGGTGTTTTTGCTGATCAGCGCCGTCATCACGCCACCCATGGTCTCGATACCCAGAGAGAGCGGGGTTACGTCCAGCAGCAGAACGTCTTTAACATCACCGGTCAACACACCGCCCTGAACCGCAGCACCAATTGCCACTGCTTCGTCCGGGTTAACGTCTTTACGTGGTTCTTTACCAAAGAATTCAGCCACTTTCTTCTGAACCATTGGCATACGAGTCTGGCCACCAACGAGGATAACGTCGTTGATATCAGACACGGACAGGCCAGCATCCTGCAGTGCAACTTTCAGTGGCTCGATAGAACGGTTCACCAGGTCTTCTACCAGGCTTTCCAGTTTCGCACGGGTCACTTTGATGTTCATGTGTTTAGGACCGGTTGCATCTGCAGTGATGTACGGCAGGTTAACGTCGGTCTGCTGAGCGGAAGAGAGTTCGATCTTCGCTTTCTCAGCGGCTTCTTTCAGGCGCTGCATGGCCAGCGGGTCGTTACGCAGGTCAATGCCCTGATCTTTCTTAAACTCGTCAACGAGGTAGTTGATCAGACGCGTATCGAAGTCTTCACCACCCAGGTGCGTATCACCGTTGGTTGCAAGAACTTCAAAGGTTTTTTCGCCGTCAACTTCGTCGATTTCGATAATAGAGATATCGAAGGTACCACCACCGAGGTCGTAAACCGCGATAGTACGGTTGCCAACTTCTTTATCCAGACCGTAAGCCAGAGCAGCCGCGGTTGGTTCGTTGATGATACGTTTTACTTCCAGACCTGCGATACGGCCAGCATCTTTGGTTGCCTGACGCTGAGCATCGTTGAAGTATGCAGGAACGGTGATAACAGCTTCAGTTACCGGCTCACCCAGGTAATCTTCTGCGGTTTTCTTCATTTTTTTCAGCACTTCAGCAGAGATCTGAGGTGGTGCTGTTTTGGTGCCTTTCACATCAAGCCATGCATCGCCGTTATCAGCTGCGATGATTTTGTAAGGCATGATAGAAACGTCACGCTGAACTTCTTCGTCCTGGAAGCGGCGGCCGATCAGGCGTTTAATCGCAAACAGGGTGTTTTGCGGGTTTGTCACTGCCTGACGTTTAGCCGGCTGACCAACCAGAGTTTCACCATCCTGGGTATAGGCAATGATAGAAGGCGTGGTGCGATCGCCCTCGGCGTTCTCCAGCACGCGTGCAGTAGTGCCATCCATAATCGCTACACAAGAGTTGGTAGTACCCAGGTCGATACCAATAATTTTACCCATCTAAACGTCTCCACTAAAAATTCAGTCAACATGTGGTTGTGTACCTGTAATAAGGGCAAAACGTGCTTTTTCAACTGCCCAGATTTGATTTTTTTCAGGTCCACACACTGCGGTTGCTTACAAGATGGGGTCACCGGCGCATCCATCAAGGGGGAAGGATAAAAAAAATTTTAATTTCACCCTGATGAGATCATAGACGGCATCGTTTGCGCCCATTATGATGCCGCGCCCCGTCAGGGAGAACTGTCGCGGGTTTAACCATTTCACCATATCAATGATGATTTTTTTGAGGACTTATGGGCAACACTAAGTTGGCTAATCCGGCTCCGCTGGGCCTGATGGGTTTTGGCATGACCACCATCCTGCTGAACCTGCATAACATCGGGATGTTCCCGTTGGATGGCATTATCCTGGCGATGGGCATTTTTTACGGCGGTATCGCGCAAATCTTCGCGGGCCTGCTGGAATATAAGAAAGGCAACACCTTCGGCTTAACCGCCTTTACCTCTTACGGTTCTTTCTGGCTGACCCTGGTCGCCATTCTGCTGATGCCTAAAATGGGTCTGGCTGATGCGGCAAACGCCCACTTCCTGGGCGTGTATCTGGGCCTCTGGGGCGTCTTCACCCTGTTCATGTTCTTCGGCACCCTTAAGGGCAACCGCGTACTGCAGTTCGTCTTCCTGAGCCTGACCGTGCTGTTCGCCCTGCTGGCGATTGGTCACCTGGTCGATAACGAAGGCATCGTTCACGTAGCAGGCTGGATTGGCCTGGTTTGCGGCGCAAGCGCAATCTACCTGGCAATGGGCGAAGTGCTGAACGAGCAGTTTGACCGCACCATTCTACCGATTGGTGAAAAACACTGATCCCTCTGTCGTGCCTGCCTCGCGGGCACGACTTCTCCCCGATTGACGTAGCCAAATTCCCAATACCAGCCCCATCAGCGACAACGCCAGCACGTACCAGGCAGGTGCCATCGGTGACACGCCCATCAACACCGTAACCGCAATCGGCGTCAGTCCACCGAAGATGGCATACGAAACGTTGTAGGAGAATGAGATCCCGGTGAAGCGGACTTCTGGCGGGAATGCGCGTACCATCACGTAAGGCACGGCCCCCACCACACCGACGCACAGCCCTACCACGCCATACAGAAGGAACAATTGTTCAGGATGACTGCCTGCAAGATGGTAAAACGCCCAGCTTGAGCCCGCCAGTAACAGACTGCCGACGATAAAGGTGACGCTGGCGCCGAACCGATCTGCAGCCAGCCCGGCGGCCAGACAGCCGAAGCAGAGCATAATGGTGGCGATACTGTTTGCCTGTAAGGTCACCGCCGGGGCGAAGCCGTACTGCTTTTGCAGCCAGACTGGCGACATCAAAATCACCACCACAATGCCCGCCGAGAGCAGCCAGGTAAGCAGCATCGACACCACCACCGCTTTTTTATGACGCACCACGACAGCTTTTACCGGCAACTCCTGCGCCAGCGCTTTGCGCTGCTGCATTTCGAGGAAAATCGGTGTCTCCTGCAGCCAACGGCGCAGGTACATGGCCACCAGACCAAACGCCCCGCCCAGCAGGAACGGTAGACGCCAGCCCCAGTCATGCACGGCCTGTTGTGTCATGCTGGTATTCACAATTGTTGCGACGACGGAACCGAGCAAAATGCCCACCGTTAACCCCGCGGTTAAGGTTCCGCAGGCGATACCAATACGACGCGCCGGAACATGCTCCGCGACAAACACCCACGCCCCCGGCACCTCACCGCCGATGGCCGCCCCCTGAAGAATACGCATCAGCAGTAGCAATAACGGGGCGAGAATGCCCATCGAGGCGTAGGTTGGCAGCAGACCAATCGCCAGCGTCGGCACAGCCATCAGCAGGATACTGAGGGTAAACATCTTCTTACGCCCGACCAGATCGCCAAAGTGCGCCATCACAATCCCACCAAGAGGGCGCGCCAGATACCCGGCAGCAAAAATACCGAAGGTTTGCACCTGACGCAGCCATTCCGGGATATCCGCCGGGAAGAACAACTCCCCCACCACGGCGGCGAAGAAGACAAAGATGATGAAGTCGTAAAACTCCAGCGCGCCGCCCAGGGCCGCGAGCGTGAGGGTTTTGTAGTCCTGTCGATTCAGAGGTCGGGTGTTATGTGACATAGCGAACCATTGAGCGTGTGTTGTGGATTTATTTTTACAGCTAACGTAAAGAAAAAATTACTATACCGTAAAACGTTTAGCACACCATCGCCGCTTCAGCTAATGTCACATTTTTATTATTTTCAGGAGATTGTTTCGCGACGTGCGCTTTTAGGACGAAATGCTGCTACGACTTTGTCATCGGTTTCCACGTACGGCCCGTCAAGCAGTTGTATACAATACGGTACACTTGCAAAGATCCCGTGGACGATCACGCTGCCATCATCCGCTTTTAGCCCTTCGAGCGTCTCTTTAATCGACTTAGGTTGCCCTGGTAGATTCAGGATTAGCGCCTGCTTGCGAATGACCCCTACCTGACGGGAGAGGATCGCCGTTGGAACAAAGTGCAGGCTGATCTGGCGCATCTGTTCACCGAAGCCCGGCATTTCGCGGTCAGCTATAGCAAGCGTAGCATCTGGCGTCACATCACGACGTGCAGGACCGGTTCCGCCGGTCGTCAGCACCAGGTGGCAGCTCATCTCATCCACCAGCTCACACAACGTCTGCTCGATGATCGGCTGTTCATCCGGGATCAGGCGGGTCTGGATTTCAAACGGGGTGGTCAGCGCGCTGCCCAACCACTCTTCAAGAGCAGGGATGCCTTTATCCTGATAGACACCGCTTGAGGCGCGGTCAGAAATCGACACTAAGCCGATGCGTAAGGTATTCATATCCATTCCATTCAATAAGTACTGATTAAAGGGAATGATACACGCAGAGGGGAAATTCAGACAGAGTACGAAAGAAGTCGCGTGACCGGGAGCCCGGTCACGCAGAATGATTACAGCAGATCGCCGATCATTTTTTCCAGTTTTTCCTGGTCGATAGCAAACTTACGGATACCGTCCGCCAGTTTGTCTACCGCCATTGGATCCTGGTTGTGCTGCCACAGGAACTCGGATTCGGTGATACGCTCTGGACGCGCTTTCACTTCACCGGTGTAAGACAGTTTACGCTCGATGGTACCTTCGCTTTCAGCCAGCTCTTTCAGCAGCGCTGGTGCGATGGTCAGGCGGTCACAGCCAGCCAGCTCGATGATTTCACCCACGTTACGGAAGCTTGCGCCCATAACAACGGTTTCATAGCCGTGCTGTTTGTAGTATTCGTAGATTTCAGTCACGGAAACCACGCCCGGATCTTCAGATGCAGCGTACTCTTTCTTGTCGGTATTGGCTTTGTACCAGTCCAGAATACGGCCCACGAACGGAGAAATCAGGTATACGCCCGCTTCCGCACATGCACGCGCCTGCGCGAAGGAGAACAGCAGCGTCAGGTTACAGTTGATACCGTCTTTTTCCAGCTGTTCAGCCGCGCGAATACCCTGCCAGGTAGAAGCCAGTTTGATCAGGATACGGTCGTTGCTGATACCCGCATCGTTATACATTTTGATCAGACGTTTTGCTTTCGCGATAGACGCTTCGGTGTCGTAGGAGAGACGCGCATCCACTTCGGTAGAGATACGGCCAGGAACCAGTTTAAGGATCTCCAGACCGATGTTCACTGCCAGTTTATCAGTGGCATCCACAACCTGCTGCGCGCGGTCGTTGCTCTGTGCTTTCGCCCAGGTCACAGCGTCGTCAATCAGTTTGCGATACTCAGGGATCTGTGCGGCGTTAAGGATCAGAGAAGGGTTAGTTGTGGCATCCTGCGGCTGGTACAGCTTCATTGCCGCGATATCTCCGGTGTCAGCTACGACAGTGGTGAACTGACGAAGGGAGGTCAATTTATCCGTCATGATAGTGTTTCTCTTTTAACGTGCCCTGGATAATTCACGCTACCGACAGCATGTCTGCAGCGGAAAAATGACAGGTTTACTTGTTAGGGGGATGTAACCGGTCTGCCCTGATGATAACACGACGGAGGGGTAGCGCAACCGCAGACAGTGCGCTTCACCATTGTATGATAAACTCGAAATATTAACAGGCAGCTAAGTAACAGCACGCTCAATATGTGGTAGCGCTTACATAATTGCCCTGGCATCAACAAGAGGGACGTTAATGCCTGATTTCTTTTTCTTTATTAACGAAGTTCTCTGGGGTTCGATCATGATTTACCTGCTTCTCGGAGCAGGTATTTGGTTTACGCTTCGCAGCGGTTTTATCCAGTTTCGTTATATCCGCAAATTTGGCAGAAGTCTGAAAAACAGCGTCACACCGCAACCGGGTGGATTAACGTCTTTCCAGGCACTGTGTACCAGCCTCGCGGCACGTCTTGGCAGCGGTAATCTGGCGGGGGTCGCGCTGGCTATCAGCGCCGGCGGACCGGGCGCGGTTTTCTGGATGTGGATTACGGCAATTATCGGCATGGCAACGTCGTTTGCCGAATGTTCTCTCGCTCAACTCTACAAAGAAAAAGACAACAACGGCCAGTTTCGCGGCGGCCCGGCCTGGTACATGGCTCGAGGCTTAGGGATGCGCTGGATGGGCGTGCTGTTCTCGCTATTCTTGCTTGTCGCCTATGGTCTGATTTTCAACACCGTTCAGGCAAATTCTGTCGCCCATGCCCTCCGCTATGCCTTTGCCTGTCCGGAATGGTTAACCGGCGCGGTGTTAGCCCTCTGCATACTGCTGACTATCTCTACCGGACTCAAGGGCACTGCCCGTCTGATGCAATGGCTGGTTCCCGTCATGGCGCTGCTCTGGGTTGCGGCCAGCCTGCTGGTCGCTGCGCTGCATATCGACCAGGTGCCGGATGTGATTGCGACCATCTTCAGAAGCGCCTTTGGCTGGCGTGAAGCCGCTTCGGGCGCGCTGGGCTATACCTTTAGCCAGGCGCTGATGGCGGGTTTTCAGCGCGGCATGTTTTCTAATGAAGCCGGAATGGGATCCACGCCAAATGCCGCCGCGGCGGCTGCGTCGTGGCCTCCTCACCCGGCCGCGCAAGGGATTGTGCAGATGATTGGCGTCTTTACGGACACGATTATTATCTGTTCCGCCAGCGCCATGATCCTGCTGCTGGCCGGCCCTGTACCGCACTCATCGGAAGCCGCCGGGATACAGCTTCTTCAGCAGGCGCTGATGAACCTTACCGGTGGCTGGGGGGCCGGATTTGTCTCGCTCATTCTGATGCTGTTCGCCTATAGCTCGATGGTCGTCAATTACCTTTACGCCGAAAACAACCTCATTTTCCTGAAGTTCAACTCCCGTCCTGTGCGCAACCTGCTACGTCTGGGGATGATATTAATGGTAATAGCGGGTTCTTTGCTCAGCATGCCGCTGGTCTGGCAGCTGGCGGACGTGATTATGGCGTTGATGGCCATCACTAACCTGACGGCGATTTTGCTGCTCTCTCCTGTTGTAAACCTTATCGCCGGAGATTATCTACGCCAGCGCAAACTGGGTATCCCCCCCGTCTTTGATGCCGCGCGCTATCCCGAAATCAAGTCGCAGATTGCGCCCGGCGCCTGGGATGATTTGCCACGGCAATAACAGCTATCGATCAATTCAGGGCGATTTTTTGCTAAAGTCGCTCTAAATTTCCTGCAAGGACTGGATATGCTGATTCTGATTTCACCTGCAAAAACGCTCGACTACCAGAGCCCGCTCGCGACTGAGCGTTATACCCAGCCTGAACTGCTGGACTACTCGCAACAGCTGATTCACGAGGCACGTAAGCTCTCCGCGCCGCAAATCGCCTCATTGATGAGCATCAGTGATAAGCTCGCCGATCTGAATGCGACCCGCTTCCACGAGTGGCATCCTGACTTCACCCCTGCAAATGCCCGCCAGGCGCTTCTGGCCTTCAAAGGTGACGTCTATACCGGTCTGCAGGCTGAAGAGTTCAGCGAAGCCGATTTCGATTTTGCCCAGCAGCATCTGCGTATGCTCTCGGGTCTCTACGGCGTGCTGCGCCCGCTGGATCTGATGCAGCCCTATCGTCTGGAGATGGGCATCCGCCTGGAAAACGCCAAAGGCAAAGATCTGTACCATTTCTGGGGCGACATTATCACCGATAAGCTGAACGCGGCACTGCACGCGCAGGGTGATAACGTGGTGATTAACCTTGCCTCCGATGAATACTTTAAGTCGGTGAAGCCGAAGAAGCTGGATGCACAGATTATTAAACCGGTCTTCCTCGATGAGAAAAACGGCAAGTTTAAGGTCATCAGCTTCTATGCCAAAAAAGCGCGTGGCCTGATGAGCCGCTACATCATTCAAAACCGTCTGACGAAGCCTGAGCAGCTGACCGGATTCAACAGCGAGGGGTATTTCTTTGACGAGGACGCGTCGGGGAAAGGGGAACTGGTGTTTAAGCGTCACGAACAGTAAAAAAACAACCCCGCCTTCTGGCGGGGTTTGTATTAGTGATGCTTCCAGTCCGGGCCTGGTCGGTGATCGTCGTGGCGGTGATCATGGCGATCGTCACGATCGCGATGCTCATCATGCGGACGCCAGTGGTTATCACGCCAGTCATAATGCGCCTTCCACCAGTCATGGTCGCGCCAGCGGCCGCCGTCCCAGTAATGACCGTTATTATCTCGATCGCCAATCTGCAGTTTGACCGCCGGAACCAGAGTAATTTCGGATGCCTGTACCGCCATGGGAGCGACCAGCATCAGTGAAAGCGCAATCAGCGCAGGTTTCAGTTTAGACATCGGTGACTCCTTATGATTCTTACCCAACGTGGGCCGATGTAAGGAGATTACGTGAGGGGAACCGGGGATGTTATTCTCTGCAATCCTAAACGCTAAGTGACCGCATTTATTGGGAATTTCTGCTTTTTCCCTGCTATTTTTCTCCTTAATTTCTTCACAAAAAAGCCGGGTGACGCTTCGCTTACCCGGCCTACGATTGAGATCGTTGTAGGCCCGGTAAGCGCAGCGCCACCGGGCAAAAAAATCACGCTCGGGTCATCATCAGCTTACGCAGCGCGGCAAAATCCGCCGGCAGCTCATGAGAGAGCAGCGGCAGGTCAGCGCGATCCGCCAGCTCTTTCGGCAGCGGCAGCGTTTCACCCAGAATCTCTTCCACGCTCTCTTTGAATTTTGCCGGATGCGCCGTCCCCAGGAACAGGCCATATTCACCCGGATTCAGCTGGTCGCGCAGCGCACGATAAGCAATCGCCGCATGCGGTTCAGAGGTATACCCCACCGCCTTCAGCTCACGCATGGTGCTTCTGGTGGTTTCATCCGTGACCGCCGCATAGCCCAGATCGCCCAGACGCCACACTTTACGGCGGAACAGCTCTTCCACACGCGGCCAGTTGTTTGGCTGTGACACATCCATCGCGTTAGAGAGCGTCGCCTGGGTCGCGTTCGGCGCCCATTTACCGTCTTTCAGGAAGCGTGGCACGGTGTCGTTGGCGTTGGTCGCCGCAATAAAGCGTTTCACCGGCAGGCCGAGTGATTTCGCCAGCAGGCCCGCGGTCAGGTCACCAAAGTTTCCGCTCGGTACCGAAACCACCAGCTGATTGCGCGCCTCTTGCGGCAGTTGGGCAACCGCTTCGAAGTAGTAGCTAATCTGCGCCAACAGACGGCTGATGTTAATGGAGTTGGCAGAGTTGAGCCCCAGCGCGGCCTTCAGCTCTTCATCGTCGAAGGCCTGTTTCACCAGCGCCTGACAAGCATCAAAGTCGCCATCTACTGCTACGGTCTCAATGTTGCCGCCGAGGGTACAGAACAGTTTTTCCTGGAGCGGGCTGATCTTGCCTTTCGGATAGAGGATCACCACGCGGACGTTCTTCAGACCGTAGAAGGCATGCGCCACGGCGGCACCGGTATCCCCGGAGGTGGCGGTCAGAATGGTCACCGGTTTGTCACCGCTGATGTGCGTCAGCATCTGCGCCATAAAGCGACCACCGAAGTCTTTAAACGCCAGCGTTGGGCCGTGGAACAACTCCAGACAACCCACATCCGGCTCAACCTGCTGAACCGGTGCCGGGAAGGCAAACGCCGCACGCACGCGCTCTTCCAGCAGCTCCTGCGGGATTTCGTCGCCGATAAACGCAGACAAAATTTTCGTGCTGCGGGTAACAAAGTCCTGCTTCAGCAGCTCATCAATGTCGGTCAGCTGGAATTCCGGCAGATCGTGAGGGAAGAACAGCCCCTGATTTTTGCCCAGTCCCTGAGTCACCGCCTGCGCGAAGCTGACCTGCTCGTTATGATCTTTCAGATTGTAGAGTTTCATTCGTTATCCCAGTACTCGTGCGCCAGCCGTGTCCAGACGGCAAATATGAACAAAGCCTTCCTGATTTTGCAGGTAGTGTTTAGAGAGCCAGTCCGCCACGCGCTGCGCGGTGTCTGGCTTATCGCACAGGGCGAACAGCGTCGGGCCGGAGCCGGAGATGCCGCACGCCTGCGCGCCGATATCAAGCGATGCCTGTCGCGCCTCATTGAAGCCAGGCAGCAGCTTCGTACGATACGGTTCGGCAATCACATCTTTCATCAGTTTCGCCGCCAGCTGTGGCTGACGGGTATAGCAAGCGTGAATAAAGCCTGCCAGGTGACGCCCGTGGGCAATACAGTCCTGACGGCGATACTGCGCAGGCAGGATCGCACGCGCTTCCGCGGTGGAGACCTTAATGCCCGGATAGGCCAGCACCCACAGCCACTCATCAAACCCTGGCACCTGCTGGCTGATGATGCCATTTTCTTCGATCATCAACTGCATACCGCCGAGGAAACACGGCGCGACGTTGTCGTAGTGGATGCTGCCGGAGATACGGCCTTCCAGCTCGCCCATTAACCCCAGCAGACGGCTATTGTTCAGAGGTTTGCCGCAGTGCTCATTCATCGCCACCAGCGCGGCCACCACAGAGCAGGCGCTTGACCCCAGACCGGAGCCAATCGGCATACTTTTTTCCAGCGTCATGGCGACCGGCACGTTTTTACCGATCTCCTGACAGAAGCGCTCCCAGCACTGATAGACGATATTCTCGCGCGGTTCGGACGGCAGCTTGCTGGCAAAACGTCCCACGTTATTCAGGCTGAAGCTTTCTGCTGCTTCCACCGTGACCGTATCGCCCAATAGTGAACCGTCCACCGGCGTCACCGCCGCACCCAGCACATCAAACCCGACGCTCATATTGGCGCTGGAAGCCGGGGCATAAACTTTGACCATGTTAAACTCCTAACTTCCATGACAGGGTACGCAGCAGATCGGCAAACACCCCCGCCGCCGTAACATCGTTCCCTGCGCCATAGCCGCGAAGCACCAGCGGCAATGGCTGATAATAGTGGCTGTAAAACGCCAGGGCGTTTTCGCCGTTTTTGACTTTGTACAGCGGATCGTTGCCATCGACTTCGGCAATCTTCACCCGGCACACGCCATCTTCTTCAATGTTGCCAACATAACGCAATACCTTACCTTCATCACGGGCTTTCGCCACGCGTGCGGCAAAAGCGTCATCCAGCTGCGGTAAATTGGCCATAAAGGCGCCGACATCACCACTGCTGTCAAATTCAGCCGGCAGCACCGGTTCTATCACGATATCGGAAAGCTCCAGCTCACGGCCCGTTTCACGGGCCAGAATGAGCAGTTTGCGCGCCACGTCCATCCCGGAGAGATCGTCACGCGGATCCGGCTCGGTGTAGCCCAGTTCACGCGCGGCGCGGGTTGCTTCTGAGAGGCTCATCCCTTCATCCAGCTTACCGAAGATAAAGGACAGCGAGCCGGAGAGAATGCCGGAGAAACGTTGCAGTTCATCACCCGCGTTCAGCAGGTTCTGCAGGTTCTCGATAACCGGCAGGCCAGCCCCCACGTTAGTGTCGTACAGGAACTTGCGGCGCGATTTGCTCGCCGCCAGACGCAGCTGGTGATAGTAATCCATCGACGAGGTGTTGGCCTTTTTATTCGGCGTGACCACGTGGAAGCCTTCGCGCAGGAAGTCCGCGTACTGATCGGCAACCGCCTGGTTCGACGTACAGTCGACAATCACCGGGTTCAGCAGGTGATACTCTTTCACCAGACGGATCAGACGCCCAAGGTTGAACGGCTCTTTTGCCTCGTTCATCTCGGCCTGCCAGTTTTCCAGGTTCAGTCCATGGACGTTGGTCAACAGCGCTTTTGAGTTGGCGATCCCGCAGACGCGCAGATCGATATGCTTCTTCTTCAGCCACTCCTGCTGACGCTTCACCTGCTCCAGCAGCGCACCGCCCACGCCGCCCACGCCAATCAGGAACAGTTCAATCACCTGATCGGTATTGAACAGCATCTGATGAACCACGCGTACGCCGGTTGTCGCATCATCATTATCAACCACCACCGAAATAGAACGCTCGGATGAGCCCTGCGCAATCGCCACGATGTTGATATTGGCGCGCGCCAGCGCAGCAAAGAATTTAGCGGAGATGCCGCGCAGCGTGCGCATGCCGTCACCGACGACTGAGATAACCGCCAGGCGCTCCTGAATGAACAGCGGCTCCAGCAGTCCCTCTTTCAGCTCCAGATAGAACTCTTCCTCCAGCGCGCGACGGGCGCGCAGGCAATCCGCCTGCGGCACGCAGAAGCTGATGCTGTATTCGGATGAGGATTGGGTGATCAGCACCACAGAGATCCCGTTACGGGACATCGCGGCAAACACGCGCGCTGCCATGCCGACCATCCCTTTCATACCCGGCCCGGAGACGCTGAACATTGCCATATTGTTCAGGTTGGAGATGCCTTTCACCGGCAGGCCATCTTCATCGGTACTGGCGCCAATCAGCGTGCCAGGCGCTTGCGGGTTACCGGTATTTTTAATCAGGCAGGGGATCTGGAACTGGGCAATCGGGGAGATGGTACGAGGGTGAAGCACTTTCGCGCCGAAGTAGGAAAGCTCCATCGCCTCCTGGTAAGACATCGACTTCAGCAACCTGGCGTCCGGTACCTGGCGCGGGTCGCAGGTGTATACGCCGTCAACGTCAGTCCAGATCTCGCAACAGTCCGCGCGTAAACAGGCGGCCAGCACGGCAGCAGAATAGTCGGAGCCGTTACGGCCCAGCACCACCAGTTCACCCTTTTCATTGCCGGCGGTGAAGCCCGCCATCAGGATCATATGGTCAGACGGTATTTTGCTCGCGGCGATACGGCGGGTTGATTCGGCAATATCAACGGTGGATTCGAGGTAGTGGCCCACCGCCAGCAGTTTTTCAACCGGATCAATCACCGTGACGTGATGGCCGCGCGCTTCCAGCAGGCCCGCCATGATGGCGATAGAGAGTTTCTCACCGCGGCAAATCAACGCCGCGTTGATGCTGTCCGGGCACTGACCCAGCAGGCTGATGCCGTGCAGGACATGTTTAATCTGGGCAAATTCTTGTTCTACGAAGGCTTTCAGCTGTACGAGCGGGAAACCTGGCTGTGCCTCCGCCAGCCCCTGCAGCAGCTCGGCGAAGATACGCTCGGCGTCGCTAATGTTCGGGAGTGCATCCTGACCGCCAATGGTCTTTTCAATCATCGCCACCAGGTGGTTGGTGATTTTTGCCGGCGCAGAGAGTACGGTCGCGACCTGTCCCTGTCTGGCGTTGCTCTCCAGGATATCGGCAACACGCAGAAAGCGTTCTGCATTTGCCACTGATGTACCGCCGAACTTCAACACTCGCATGGTTCTACCTCGTTTCCTTTAGCCGAAAAAAAAGCCCGCACTGTTCAGGTGCGGGCTTTTTTCTGTTTTTCCTGTACGCGTCAGCCCGCATCGTTACCTGTGGTAATGATGATGGTTGTGGTAATGGTGGTGATGCTGATGCGTTTCATGGATGTTGTGTACTCTGTCATTATTATCTGTCTGTGCTGTATTCTTTTAGGGTTAAAGGATCGGGCACCTTAAGTCAATGAATTTTTAATTTGATCACAATTCGGGACGTTCTTACGTCCCGCTGCGTGCAGATTTATTTTCATCCGATTCCGCCAGAGGCAACCCTCAATGTCAGACGCTTACGCCATAGTAAAAACTTATGGCAGCATTTTACTCGGCTAATTTTTTTTCGATATCGTGCAGCAAACGGTGCAGCATTGCAGTGTCCCGTTGCTCAAGACGGCCAAGACGCTGCTGCAACCAGTCTGCCATTTTTTGGTCGTCAGCCACGCCGAGTTGCGCCAGCAGATGCTCAACGCGCGTGCGCAGCGCGGCCAGCTGGTTTTCATCTGTCCCCGCCGCTTGCGGTTGGGGAATTTGTATTAGGGATGCTAATTGATAGCAATAAACCATCACCGCCTGACCTAAATTCAGCGACGGATAATCCGCCACCATCGGCGCCCCGGTCAGCACGTCCGCGAGTTCCAGTTCATCGTTTGTTAATCCTGAATCTTCCCGCCCAAATACCAGCGCGGCTTTTTCCAGCCACTGACTTTTCTCGCTCAGCATCGGTACCAGTTCTGCTGGCGTGGCGTAATAGTGGAACTTCGCCCGACTGCGCGCCGTGGTCGCAACGGTAAATGAGATATCATGCAAGGCATCGGCGAGCGTAGCGTAAGTGGTTATATTATCGAGAATATCACCCGAACCATGCGCCACCCAGCGCGCCGCAGGTTCCAGATGCGCAACGCTGTCCACAATACGCAAATCGGTGAACCCCATGGTCTTCATGGCACGCGCCGCAGCGCCTATATTTTCTGCTCTGGCTGGCGCGACCAGTACAATCGACAGATGCATTTATGCTCTCTTTTTAATCAGTTAGCGGGGATAAATGTGATGCACTTCAACATATTACGCAGCGCGAATTTACAATATTGCAACACAAATCACCGAAATAGCGTTTCATAACAAATTAAAGACGCTAAACTATTTTGTGACTGAACAATCAGTTAGTATGTTAACAGAACCCTATTATCCTAATGTTTTATAATGATAATGACTGTATGAATACCGTTTCTGGGTTGGATTCGTATTGTTTATCAATCAATGTCCGCAACTAGTTGGTTTATTGAAAAATTGTGACAAAGGCTAGCATTTAGCTATGATGATTTCATCAAACTGTTAACGTGCTACAATTGAACTTGATATATGTCAACGAAGCGTAGTTTTATTGGGTGTCAGGTGTCACTTAGCCTGTTATGTTGCTGTTAAAATGGTTAGGATGACAGCCGTTTTTGACACTGTCGGGTCCAAAGGGAAAGTACCCACGACCAAGCTAATGATGTTGTTGACGTTGATGGAAAGTGCATCAAGAACGCAATTACGTACTTTAGTCACGTTAGCCCGGTCATGTTAATTTGCGACATGCATCAGGCAGGTCAGGGACTTTTGTACTTCCTGTTTCGATTTAGTTGGCAATTTAGGTAGCAAACATGCAGACCCCGCACATTCTTATCGTTGAAGACGAGTTGGTAACACGCAACACGTTAAAGAGCATTTTCGAAGCAGAAGGCTACGATGTCTTTGAAGCGACCGATGGCGCAGAGATGCATCAGATCCTTTCTGAAAATGATATCAACCTGGTCATTATGGATATCAACCTGCCAGGTAAAAATGGCCTTCTTCTGGCGCGTGAACTGCGTGAACAGGCGAACGTCGCATTAATGTTCCTGACAGGCCGTGATAACGAAGTTGATAAGATCCTTGGCCTGGAAATCGGTGCGGATGACTACATCACCAAACCGTTTAACCCTCGCGAGTTAACCATTCGTGCACGCAACCTGCTGTCCCGCACCATGAACCTGGGCACCGTCAGCGAAGAGCGTCGTAGCGTAGACAGCTACAAATTTAACGGCTGGGAACTTGATATCAATAGCCGTTCACTGATCAGCCCGAACGGTGAGCAGTATAAACTGCCGCGCAGTGAATTCCGCGCCATGCTGCACTTCTGTGAAAACCCGGGCAAAATTCAGTCCCGTGCAGAACTGCTGAAGAAAATGACCGGCCGTGAGCTGAAGCCACACGACCGTACTGTAGACGTGACCATCCGTCGTATTCGTAAACATTTCGAATCTACACCAGATACGCCGGAAATCATCGCCACGATCCACGGCGAAGGCTATCGCTTCTGCGGTGACCTGCAGGAGTGATCCCGCAGTGAGCACCATAAAAAAACGGCGCTTTCGCGCCGTTTTTTTATTCCCGCCATGGCATGATTGGCACCGCGCTTATCGCGTTTTTCGGTGAACCTTCCACCACTTTGTCAGAGTAGGCAAGGTAGGCCAGGGTGTTACGTTTAGCATCGTAAAAACGCACCACCTGCAGCTTTTTGAAAACCAGTGAAGTCCGTTTCTGGAATACCACATCCCCCTGAGCTTTGCCGTTTTTGATTTTCTCGCTCAATTCAACCGGGCCCACCTGCTGACAGGAGATGGCCGCATCGGATGTATCCTCGGCCAGTCCCAGCCCGCCTTTGATTCCCCCGGTTTTCGCCCGGCTAACGTAGCAGGTGACGTTTTTCACATCCGGATCGTCAAACGCTTCCACCACAATTTTGTGGTCAGGGCCAAACATCTTAAAGACGGTATCGACAGAACCAATCTGTTCTGCCTGCGCCGCGCGGCCAACCATCAGCAGTAAGGCAGTTAAGAGCAAAGTCTTATATTTCATATTGTTACCATTTCTTAATATTACGTTGAGCGATTATTCAACACGTTAGACAAAAATGTAGCAAGATCACAGGATTAGAATATATTCACCCAAAACGCAGGACAAAAAGCATTAATGAGCAAAAAAAACACTGAATGCTAAAACATCAAAAAATGCTATTATCCGCTAACCTGTTATCAGGCACCTGCTGTTTTAAGGATGAGGATAGTATATGGATCAGGCTGGAATTATTCGCGACCTGCTCACCTGGCTGGAAGGTCATCTCGACCAGCCTTTGTCACTGGATAATGTGGCGGCAAAAGCAGGCTATTCCAAGTGGCATCTGCAAAGGATGTTCAAGGATGTCACCGGTCATGCTATCGGTGCCTATATTCGCGCACGTCGTTTATCAAAATCTGCCGTGGCATTGCGCCTGACCGCGCGGCCTATTCTCGATATTGCCCTGCAGTATCGTTTCGATTCACAACAAACGTTCACCCGAGCCTTTAAAAAACAGTTCTCGTTGACGCCAGCGCTCTATCGACGTTCACCGGACTGGAGCTCATACGGTATGCGCCCGCCGCTGCGTCTGGGCGAGTTCGCCATGCCGAAGTACGAAATCATTACCCTGCCGGAAACCCATTTGATCGGTACGACACAGAGTTACACCTGTTCTCTGGAGCAGATTTCTGAGTTCCGCCATCAAATGCGCGTTCAGTTCTGGCGCGACTTCCTGAGCCATGCGCCGGCGATCCCGCCTATCCTGTATGGTCTCAACGAAACGCATCCAAGCCAGGAAAAAGACGACGAGCAGGAGGTGTTCTACACCACCGCGTTAACGCCGGAGATGGCCAATGGTTATATTCAGGGCTCTAAACCGGTCGTGCTGGAAGGCGGAGAGTACGTGATGTTCTCCTATGAAGGGCTGGGAACGGGCGTACAGGAATTTATCCTGACCGTTTACGGAACATGCATGCCTATGCTGAACCTGAATCGCCGTAAAGGTCAGGATATTGAGCGCTACTACCCGGCAAGCGATGCAAAACCGGAAGAAGGCCCCATTAATCTGCGGATGGAATTCTTAATTCCGATACGTCGTTAGCGCTGCAGTTCATCCAGTGCAGGGGCATCAAGATGCGAAATGTCCCCTGCCATCTCCACGACCCACCCCGACGCCAGCCACGCGCTTTCCTGATAATCAATACGGGAAATAGAGCAGTTGCGCAGGCGCAAGCGGCGTTCAGCATAGGCCGGTAACCCCAGAATGGTGCTCACCAGACAGCCCAGCGCAATTCCGTGACTCACCAGCAGTGGACGGCTTCCGGCGGGCAGCTTCAGGCACTCTGCCAGCGCAGCATGCATACGCACGCTCAACTCCTGCATCGATTCACCCTCAGGAATACGGCCATCTTCGGTACCGTTGACCAGCGTGCGACGCCAGCCCTCTTCCGTTTCCGTCAGCGTATCGATATGGCGTTTTTCGAGCACCCCCATATCCAGTTCGCGCAGGCGTGGTTCAAGCATCACATCACAACCACAGGCATCAGCAATAATGCGCGCCGTCTGCTGCGTGCGACCTAAATCGCTGGTGATGACATGGGTAATGCCCAGCGTTCTGGCACGTTCTGCCACCTGCCACGCTTGCTGCACACCCTTTTCAGTGAGAGGACTGTCGGACTGGCCTTGAATACGTCGCTCGGCGTTCCACTGCGTTTCACCGTGGCGAACAAGGTATACCTGTAACATGCTTTTTTTCCGTTATACTGCGATGAGTTTTTTTGAATCGAGCTTAATTATGCACCATGTTGTCTCTGCTACCACCAATCCTGCCAAAATTCAGGCAATTCTAAGGGCATTTGAAGAGATTTTCGGCGAAGGATCCTGCCATATTGATGCCATCGGCGTCGAGAGTGGCGTTCCTGAACAGCCGTTTGGCAGCGAAGAAACGCGCGCTGGCGCACGAAATCGCGTGCTCAATGCGAAAGCGGCCGCACCCGATGCCGACTTCTGGGTGGCGATTGAAGCGGGAATTGACGAAGGCGCGACGTTTAGCTGGGTGGTTATCGAAAGCCGCGAACAGCGCGGTGAAGCACGCTCGGCCACCCTGCCGCTGCCGGAGATCATTCTGGAAAAGGTCCGCGCAGGTGAGGCACTCGGGCCGGTGATGTCACAATACACCGGCATTGATGAGATTGGTCGCAAAGAAGGGGCGATTGGCGTCTTTACCGCTGGCGCGCTTACGCGCTCAAGCGTTTACCATCAGGCAGTGATCCTGGCGTTAAGCCCGTTTCATAACGCCATTTATCGTTGAACGTATAGGCCGGATAAGGCGCAGCCGTCATCCGGCGTTTTTCAGCAATATCGCTTCCAGCCACTGACGCAGCTCAACTGGCGCAGACTTCAGGCTGTTTGAACCGCGGGTGATCGTCGCGATACCCGCGCCCAGCTCGTTTTTGAGCTCACGCTGGCTCATCTCACCGCGCAGTAACTCTTCGATGATTCGCACGCGCGTTCCCAGCGCCTCACGTTCGTCTGGCGTCAGCATCAGTTGCAGCAGGGGTAAATGCAGATCCTGGTCGTAAGACTGGCGAAGCAACTCCACAAAACGAAGCCACTCCTGATGACGTTGTTCGGCCAGTGCCGAGGAATACGGGGAATGCTGGGTCATGTTATGCTGCCTCTTGTACTCATTAGCGAGTACAGCATAACACAACCCATCCCGATCAGTAACGTCTCTGCCACTCCGCGTCGCTCATCAGGGTATCTTTTTGCCCCATGAAGTAACGGTAGTAGGCATCATACGCCAGCACGTTCTTCACGTAGCCACGCGTTTCTGAGAACGGAATGCTCTCGACAAACGCCACGGCGTCGATGCGTCCGGCACTGTTACCCAGCCAGGTACGCACGCGCCCTGGGCCCGCGTTATACGCCGCAGAGGCGAAAATGCGGTTGTTACCAAACTGCTGATAAACATACTGCAGGTAACTGGTACCAATGTTGATGTTGGTATCCGGATCCAGCAGCTGTGATGGACTGCTGTATCCCGGGATATTAAACATCTTCACCGTATGCGTCGCCGTGCCCGGCATAATCTGCATCAGGCCGCTGGCCCCTACCGGGGAACGGACTTTCGGGTTCCAGGCGCTCTCCTGACGGGCAATCGCCATGGCATAACTTTGCGGAATATCTTTGCCGCTGGTGTAGCGATCGAACAGATCTTTGTAGGCCAGCGGGAAACGTTCTTCGAGATGATCCCACAGCTTGCCAGCGATCGTCGCCTGAACGCTCAGATCCCACCAGCGATTATCGAACGCGTAGCGGGCAAGCTGGGCTTTTTCATCCGTCGTGCGGCTGGTCACCAGATTCGCCCACTCGCTACGGGCGGTATTGTCCATATTCCAGTACATCAACTCGCGCACGCGCGCCATTTCTGGCCCCTGGGTCAACGCCGGGTTGGCGTTCGCCGGTGCTTTATCAATGCGGAAGGTGTACTCCTCACCCAGACGCTGCGCGGCCGCCATTGGGTAGAAGCCACGCTGCTGCATCAGCGCGTGGAGGATCTCTTTGGCTTCATCATCGCGTCCCCGCTCCATCAGCAGGTCCGCCTGCCAGTAGCGCCATTCGTCTTTCTCTTTGGCTTCCATCGGCAGACGCGCCAGCCAGGTATTGAGGCCTTTTCGATCGCCGGTCCCCAACGCCATGCGCACGCGGCGTTCCACCAGCGACGTGGAGCTGGAGCGCATAATGGCATCGTCCCGCCAGCGGGCCTGTTCGTCGGTCACGTCCGAGCCCATCAGTCGCCACGCCACGATGTCGCGCAGTTCCTGGGTTTGCTCTTCATTGAGCTGCTGGGCCTGCACCAGCTGCGGGATCATCAGCCGCGCGTTTTCAACATCGTCACGCGCCACGCTGGCAAAGGCCACCGCCGCCATCTGACGGGTAAAATCGGTCGCTCCCGTGCTGCGGGCAAAGGTCAGAACGCTGTTGGGATCGTTTGCCAGCGACATCACGGCGGTCGAAATGGTCTGGTAATCCGACGGCATTTGCCCCGCCAGGGCGGTCACCAGACGCGTGTTCCCGGCTTTCATCGCCAGACGAATTCGCTCAAGGTAAGCCAGCGGATCCTGTTTACCGGAAGCACGCCAGGCGCCAAAGAGCGAATCACAGGCGTTCGGCTGGCTTTTCCCGGTCAGCCACAGATCTTTTGCCCCGGCCCAGGCCTCCTCCTGCTGACCGGTGACCCATTTCGCATAGTAATAATTACACTGGGCTTCCGTGGTGTTCGGCTTGTCAGGGCTAAAAGCCAGCAGCCCGCGCCAGTCTTCACGACGCGCCAGCTCGTTTACAAAACGAGACTGCAGATTACGGGCGGGCGGCAGGGTCGGGTTCGCCTGAATGAAGTTATTCACGGTGACCGTGGGTTGATTCATGAGATCGTCAGTAATCTGGCGATACTCCAGATAGGGGTAGAGAGGATAGTCTTTCAGCGTCGGCATCAACGCCTGCACAGTATCCATCTGTTTGTTGTCCCACGCCTGCTTAATCTGGGCGTAGCGGTTACGTTGTTCATCCAGTGAATCGGCATGCACTGCCTGGCTTACCGCCATTACGCATACGCTGGCCGCCAGCAGACGCCAGACCACCCGTTTGGCTTTTTCCACAAGCTCTTCCTCATTGTTTTTTCGTCAATTGCAGCGTCTTGCCACGTCAAAGTCTCATTAACTTATGCTAACCAGGCATCCCGGAACGCGCCACGTTACGGACACTTTTTTACCTTTCCTGCGCGTTTTAACACTCCCGACGTTCCTGGCTGGGATTAGGGCGGGAAAAAGGCTACACTTCGAGGCTGAAATTCCTTTTCATCACGATAAAAGAGGCGAAGTCCAACGTGGCTCAATTCGTTTATACCATGCATCGTGTCGGCAAAGTGGTACCGCCGAAACGTCATATTCTTAAAAATATCTCGCTGAGCTTCTTCCCGGGCGCAAAAATCGGTGTTCTGGGCCTCAACGGTGCCGGTAAGTCCACCCTGCTGCGCATCATGGCCGGCATCGATACAGACATCGAAGGTGAAGCCCGTCCGCAGCCTGGCATCAAAATTGGCTACCTGCCGCAGGAACCTCAGCTGAACCCTGAACACACCGTTCGTGAATCTGTTGAAGAAGCGGTATCCGAAGTGGTTAACGCGCTGAAAGGTCTGGATGAAGTGTATGCCAAATACGCCGAGCCAGATGCGGACTTCGATAAACTGGCCGCTCAGCAAGGCAAATTTGAAGAGATTATCCAGGCGCACGACGGTCACAACCTGAACGTGCAGCTGGAGCGCGCCGCTGACGCCCTGCGTCTGCCGGACTGGGATGCGAAAATCGCCAACCTCTCCGGTGGTGAGCGTCGCCGCGTGGCGCTGTGCCGTCTGCTGCTGGAAAAGCCAGACATGCTGCTGCTCGACGAACCGACTAACCACCTGGATGCAGAGTCCGTGGCGTGGCTGGAACGCTTCCTGCACGACTTCGAAGGCACCGTAGTGGCGATCACCCACGACCGTTACTTCCTCGACAACGTGGCGGGCTGGATCCTGGAGCTGGACCGCGGTGAGGGTATTCCATGGGAAGGCAACTACTCTTCCTGGCTGGAGCAGAAAGATCAGCGTCTGGCGCAGGAAGCCTCTGCTGAAGCAGCACGCCGTAAGTCTATTGAGAAAGAGCTGGAGTGGGTACGTCAGGGCACGAAAGGCCGTCAGTCGAAGGGCAAAGCCCGTCTGGCACGCTTTGAAGAGCTGAACAACACCGAATACCAGAAACGTAACGAAACCAACGAACTGTTTATTCCACCTGGCGCGCGTCTGGGGGATAAAGTGGTCGAAGTCAGCAACCTGCGTAAATCTTACGGTGACCGCGTGCTGATCGACGACCTCTCCTTCTCCGTACCGAAGGGTGCCATCGTCGGTATCATCGGTCCGAACGGCGCGGGTAAATCCACCCTGTTCCGTATGATGTCTGGTCAGGAGCAGCCTGACAGCGGCTCTATTACCCTGGGTGAAACGGTGAAGCTGGCGTCCGTTGAGCAGTTCCGTGACGCAATGGATAACAGCAAAACCGTGTGGGAAGAAGTCTCCGGCGGTCTGGATATCATGCGTATCGGTAACACCGAAATGCCAAGCCGCGCCTATGTTGGTCGCTTTAACTTCAAAGGCACCGATCAGGGTAAACGCGTCGGCGAGTTGTCCGGTGGTGAGCGTGGTCGTCTGCATCTGGCGAAACTGCTGCAGGTTGGCGGTAACGTTCTGCTGCTCGATGAACCAACAAACGACCTCGACATCGAAACCCTGCGCGCGCTGGAAAACGCCCTGCTGGAGTTCCCGGGCTGCGCGATGGTTATCTCGCACGACCGTTGGTTCCTTGACCGTATCGCCACCCACATTCTGGATTACCAGGATGAAGGGAAAGTGGAGTTCTTCGAAGGTAACTTCACCGAATACGAAGAGTACAAAAAACGCACGCTGGGCGCCGACGCGCTGGAGCCGAAGCGTATTAAGTACAAGCGTATCGCGAAATAAAAGTAAAACGGCAACTTCGGTTGCCGTTTTTTATGTTTGTTCCCTCTCCCCGTGGGAAAGGGTCAGGGTGAGGGCATCAGGCCGCACATAATCACCCACCCACGTAAAACCGCTTAACCTCATCAAACTGCATCGCAAAGTCGATATAGCTCATCAGCGCGGGCGAGTTAAGCTTACGGCTCGGATAGGCCAACCACAGGTCGTTTCCTTCGACGTTCCACGCCGGCAGTACCTGCACCAGTGCCCCTTTTTCGATCTTATCTTCCAGTAGAAATGCGGGCAGCAAAGTGATCCCCGCGCCAGCAACCGCGCACTCACGGGCATACACCAGATTATCCGTCATATGTGCGTTATCCGGCAGATAGCGGTAATCCTCGCTCTCGCTTTGCAGCAGCCATTCAGACCAGGCCTTATGGGTTATACAGCGGTGCTCCACCAGCTGGCGGGGATGGTTCAGTGGCTCCCGCCGCGCCAGATAATCTGGCGAAGCCAGCATATAGCGCGGGCAGTGACCAATCATGCGCCCTATCAGCGAGGAGTCTTGCGGTTTACCGGTACGCAGCGCGACGTCAAAGCCAGACTCCACCAGATCGAGCACGTCGTCAGAAATCGAGACATCCAGCGAAACGTCAGGATAGCGGAGCTGAAACTCGGCATTCAGGTGTGCCAGTAATGTCGCGCCAATCCCTGCCGGGCAGGTGATGCGAAGCCGTCCGCTGGGGTTTTCTCGCAGTCGCTGAATGGCATATTCCGCCCTTTCGCTGGCCGCCAGCATCTCACGACAATGCACCAGATAGTGCTCCCCCGCAAAGGTCAGATTCAGCCTGCGCGTGGTGCGATTTAGCAGGCGGATCCCCACCTGCTGCTCAAGCTGGCTAATCCGCTGGCTAACGCTGGATTTCGGCAAGTCAGCCTTCTGCGCTGCGGCAGTAAAGCTCCCCATCTCGGCCACCAGCGCAAACAGCGCCATATCCTGAAGCTGTTTAAACATGATTGTTCATCCTGTACGAACACTTCGTTCTTGATTGTCCATCTTATCACGCGCATGGCCACTTAATAGACTAGTCTCAACAAAACGCATTCCATTGAGGAGTTCACCATGTCAGTTAAAGCCATTGCCGTTAACCCAGAAAATCCCGCTGCTTTCATTGAAATTTCCCAACCCATGCCGCAGCCTGGCGAGCACGATCTGTTGGTGGAAGTGAAGGCAGTCTCAATTAACCCGGTTGATACCAAAGTCCACGCGAGTATTGCTAAAAATGGCCTCAAGGATCCGCGCATTCTCGGCTGGGATGCCAGCGGGATCGTCAAAGCGGTTGGGGCAAGCGTCACCGGCTTCAAACCGGGCGACGAAGTATGGTACGCGGGCGACATTACCCGTCCGGGCAGTAATGCCACGCACCAGCTGATTGATGCACGCATTGTCGGACACAAACCGACAAGCCTTGGCTGGGATGCTGCCGCCGCATTGCCGCTGACCGCGCTCACCGCCTGGGAAGGGTTGTTTGAGCGCCTGAACATTCAGGATGCCGGATCGGACAAAACGCTGCTGATCATCGGCGGTGCCGGCGGCGTAGGCTCCCTGGCGATCCCGTTTGCAAAACACAACAGCAAAGTCAGAGTGATCGCCACCGCGTCGCGGGAAGATTCTGCCCGGTGGTGTCGCGATCGCGGCGCGGATCTGGTGGTGAATTATCGCGATCTGCAAGGTGAACTGGCCAAAGAGGGCATCACCTTTGTGGATTACATTTTCATCCTCAATGATACCGATGGCCACTGGGATGCGGCCAGCGAACTGATTGCACCGCAGGGGCATATCTGCTCCATCGTCGAAAATGCGCATCCGCTGAACCAGGACAAGCTGAAATCCAAATCCGCCGCCCTGCACTGGGAATTTATGTACACCCGCAGCATGTACCAGACTGCCGATATGGCGCGTCAGGGTGAGATCTTAAACGAGGTGGCGAAGCTGGTGGATAACGGCGTGGTGGAGAGTTCGCTCAGCGAAACGCTGCACGGGCTGAGCGTGGAAAGCATTACCGAGGCGCACCGCAAAGTGCTGGACGGACATATGCGCGGGAAAGTGGTGGTTGCGTTCTGAGTGGCCTGATTCCCTCACCCCGGCCCTCTCCCAAAGGGAGAGGGCGATGAACGTCCCCTCCCCCTTTGGGAGAGGGTTAGGGTGAGGGGCAAGCCTGCGAATTTACCCCTGCTCCCCC
This sequence comes from Enterobacter sp. WCHEn045836, assembly GCF_003965585.1. Taxonomy (NCBI): domain Bacteria; kingdom Pseudomonadati; phylum Pseudomonadota; class Gammaproteobacteria; order Enterobacterales; family Enterobacteriaceae; genus Enterobacter; species Enterobacter sp. WCHEn045836. The sequence goes on along the minus strand of NZ_RXPT01000006.1, from coordinate 59,951 downwards.
ATCATCTCCTTCACCAGCTCGACGCAGCGCAGGAAACGGGTGTCGTAATCTGACGCTTCAACGTGGACAAACTCCACGTTGTTCTCGTGAAGCATCTCCACCAGCATCGTCTGGAACTCTTTTCTGTCCACAGAGCTGCCAAGACTGCGCATCCCATCGGCTACCCACGGGGTGTTGTTTTCCAGCAGGATCACCAGGTCGAAGCGATATTCATCGATCAGCGCCTGTACGAACGGGTGTTCACGCCCTTCGTACTTCTTACAGAAGGCTTGTGTGGTGACAAAATCGGTGTCGATGAAGGCCACTTTGTTGGCATATTTCACCGCGAAATCAATGTACTGCGCATGACCGAGCGCGATTTTATCGTAATCAGAATACTGAAGCGCCATCTCGTCTCCCCCCAGATGGGAAAAGACATAATCACGTCCGTATTCCCACGCGCTGGTGGTATTGAAGATGTTCGCCAGCTTGTTGACCAGCGTCGATTTCCCGCTTGATTCGCCACCCAGAATCGCAACTGTGCGCACAAAGAACGGCTTCACTTCGGTCGGGATGTAATCCCAGTAGCGGAACGGGTTTTCGCGGATCTGCGCCCCGCTGATGTTCATAAACGTACGCTTCGGATCGATCAGCACGGTTTCAATACCCAGATGCTCGCGGAACTGCGGCGCGTCGGACTCTTCAGAGGTGTAGATCCAGTTGGGCGCAATGCCCTTCTCTTCCATAAACGCTTTAATGCCGTTGCTCCACACGTCCCAGCCGTGTGGATACGGCTCCATGCCCTCTTCATTAAAGGCATGAATGCGAATATTTTTCTGATATTTGAAGGTCTGAAGCAGCCAGCGCAGGCGATCGGGCACCGTCGGCTGCTGCGACATGGCGCTGTCTTCAAACAGCTGGCGGTCACGGGTTTCGTCGTACCCCATGATGATGTGCAGCTCGTCGACCTGGCTACAGGCACGCTGGATCAGGTAGATATGGCCGGTATGCAGCGGATAAAACTTACCAAACACCACGCCGATATTCTTTTGCATACGCGGGAATTCAAGCCCCAGAAAGCGATGTAACGCTTCCAGCTTTTGCGCGCTGGGGCTTTTGATTTTGGCGTTCAGCAACTGGCTAAGATAGCCTTTCGTCATGCCGCTGGCGTCAGCCACCTGCTGTAGCGTGCAGCCTTTCTGACGGATTGCGGTCTTGATGTAGTCAAATGATGACATAAATTACGGTGCCTCCTGCAAAATCGAATACGTAATTATAAGTCGTCAAAGACATTTAACGCATCTGCGAGTTTTTTAACGCCAAATACCTGCATCCCTTCGGGGATCTTCTTTGGCACGTTGGCCGCCGGTACAATCGCCCGGCGGAAGCCATGTTTCGCCGCCTCAGAGATGCGCTCCTGGCCACTGGGCACCGGGCGGATCTCCCCGGCCAGCCCCACTTCGCCGAAGACCACCAGATCCTGCGGCAGCGGCCTGTCGCGAAGACTGGAAACCATCGCCAGCAGCAGCGCCAGATCGGCACTGGTCTCTGAAACTTTCACCCCCCCGACCACGTTGACGAAGACGTCCTGATCCGCCATCTGCAGGCCACCATGACGGTGCAGCACCGCCAGCAGGATCGCCAGACGGTTCTGTTCCAGACCGACCGCCACGCGCCGCGGGTTGCCCATCATGGAGTGATCCACCAGCGCCTGAATTTCGACGAGCAGCGGACGCGTTCCCTCCCACAGCACCATCACCGAACTGCCGGAGGTGACTTCATCCCCCCGGCTCAGGAAGATGGCCGACGGGTTGCTGACTTCGCGCAGCCCCTGCTCGGTCATGGCAAATACGCCCAGTTCATTCACCGCACCAAAGCGGTTTTTGTGGCTGCGCAGGGTACGGAAGCGGGAGTCTGCGTCGCCGTCGAGCATGACGGAGCAGTCGATACAGTGCTCAAGCACTTTTGGCCCCGCCAGGGAACCATCTTTTGTAACGTGGCCGACCATCACGATCGCCACGCCGCGGGTTTTGGCAAAGCGCGTCAGATACGCGGCGGTCTCACGCACCTGCGCCACGCTGCCCGGCGAGGACTGGATATCCGCCATGTGCATCACCTGGATGGAGTCGATTACCATCAGCTTCGGCTGCTCTTCTTCGGCAATCATGCAGATCTGCTCAATGCTGGTTTCTGACAGCATATTCAGATTGCCGGTAGGCAGCCCCAGACGGTGCGCGCGCATTGCCACCTGCTGCAGGGACTCTTCGCCGGTGACGTACAGGGTTTTCATCTGTTCCGCGAGCTTGCAAAGCGTTTGCAGCAGCAGGGTCGATTTACCCGCCCCCGGGTTACCACCGATCAGGATCGCACTGCCCGGTACCACGCCGCCGCCAAGCACGCGGTCAAACTCTTTGAAGCCGGTGGAGAAGCGCGGCAACGCTTCCAGACTTATGTCTGACAGTTTTTGGACTTTTGCCACACCGGCATTACCCGCATAGCCGCTCAGGCGTTCATTGCGGGCCACGCTCGGCGAAGCCGCCACACCACGCACTTCGGTGATGGTGTTCCAGGCATGACAGGCGCTGCATTGCCCCTGCCAGCGCGGATAATCCGCACCACATTCATTACAGACAAATGCGCGTTTTGGGGCTTTAGCCACGGTTTACCTCGTTATTTCAGTGCGGCCTGCGCGCCGGGTGGCGCTAACGCTTGCCCGGCCTACAATCGCATACCGTTATTTCTGATTCAGGCTGCCGGAGAGGATGCAGAACACCCCCATCAGGTCAGCGTGACGGATAGTGACTTCCGTCTTTTCATTCACTTTTGGCTTGGCATGGTAGGCAATGCCAAGGCCGGCAACTTTGATCATCGGCAGATCGTTTGCGCCATCGCCGATGGCAACGGTCTGGGCAACCGGGATTTCATATTTCTCTGCCAGGCGGCTCAGCGTATTGGCTTTGTACTGCGCATCCACGATATCGCCGATCACCTGCCCGGTCAGCTTACCGTCCATGATCTCCAGCTCGTTGGCCACTACGGTGGTCAGATGCAATTTTTCCCGCAGGTAATCCGCGAAGAAGGTGAAGCCACCGGAGGCGATCGCCACTTTCCAGCCCAGCGACTGGAGCTTGAGCACCAGCTGCGTCAGCCCGGGCATCAGGGGCAGCTCATCACGAACCTGACGCAGAATGTGGGCATCAGCCCCTTTCAGGGTCGCCACGCGCTGTCTCAGGCTGGCAGTGAAATCCAGCTCGCCGCGCATCGCGCGCTCGGTCACTTCTGCCACCAGCTCGCCGCTGCCCGCCAGTTTGGCGATCTCGTCGATACACTCAATCTGGATGGCCGTAGAGTCCATATCCATCACCAGCAGACCCGGCGTTTTCAGATGGGGGATTTTACCCAGCGGGGCAACGTCCAGCCCGGCATCATGCGCCAGACGCGTCGCGCGCTGCGTCAGGGAACCGGCCAGGCGAATCACCTGATAATCTTCCACACACCAGGCGGCGACAATCACCATCGCCGCCCCCAGTTTAGTTTGATACTGGGTAAGGCGTTGCTTATCCAGGCCGCGTCCGTACAGCAGCCAGCCGCTACGGCCAGCATGGTAATCCAGAGGCATCACCTCATCGCCACTTAAAGAGAGCGGCAATCCTGGCCATAAAGAGACATCCGTTGGCAGGTCGCACCAGGTAATGTTCGGCATTGAAGCTCCTGTAATTTCGTTCGCGCCGGAAGGTTCCAGAGGGAAAATAACGCATGAGGCTACCCTGTAACCATCACTTCTGGCAACATTAAGCCGTAAATTTTCAGCAGGTGGAATATGGCTCGTGCAAAACTGAAATTCCGGCTTCATCGCGCCGTGATCGTCCTTTTCTGTCTCGCACTGTTAGTGGTGCTGATGCAAGGGGCGTCATGGTTTAGCCAGAATCACCAACGGCAACGGAATCCGCAGTTTGAGGAGCTGGCTCGCACGCTGGCGCGTCAGGTTACGCTTAACGTCGCGCCCGCGATGCGCACCGAAACGCCGGATGACAAACGCATCAGCCAGGTTTTGCGCCAGTTAACCGAGAACAGCCGTATCCTGGATGCCGGTGTCTACGATGAAAAAGGCGATCTGATTGCCCGCGCTGGCGAGCATGTCGACGTGCGCGACAGGCTGGCGCTGGACGGTAAAAAAGCCGGGGGCTACTTTAACCAGCAGATCGTCGAACCCATTCAGGGAAAAAATGGTCCGCTAGGCTATCTGCGCCTGACGCTCGATACCCACACCCTGCCCACAGAGGCCAAACAGGTGGATAACACCACCAATATACTTCGTCTGATGCTCCTGCTCTCCCTCGCCATCGGCGTGGTGCTGGCGCGCACGTTGCTGCAGGGCAAACGCACCCGCTGGCAGCAGTCGCCTTTCCTGCTGACCGCCAGCAAATCCGTTCCTGAAGACGAAGAGAGCGAGAAGAAAGATTAGTGATAAAGTAGGCGGATGATTTGGAAAAGGAACTCTGCCATGACGACGTTACGCCTGCTGCTCTCTGACTCTTACGATCCGTGGTTTAATCTCGCGGTGGAAGAGTGCATCTTCCGCCAGATGCCCGCCACCCAACGGGTGCTATTCCTCTGGCGCAACGCCGACACGGTGGTCATTGGCCGCGCGCAGAATCCGTGGAAAGAGTGTAATACCCGGCGTATGGAAGAGGATAATGTCCGTCTGGCGCGCCGCAGCAGCGGCGGTGGCGCGGTGTTCCACGACCTGGGCAACACCTGCTTCACCTTTATGGCGGGTAAACCGGAATACGACAAGACCATCTCAACGTCCATTGTCCTCAACGCACTTAATTCACTCGGCGTGTCGGCTGAAGCCTCCGGGCGTAACGACCTGGTGGTCAAAACACCCGACGGCGATCGCAAAGTGTCAGGCTCTGCCTATCGCGAAACACTGGATCGCGGATTTCACCACGGCACCCTTCTTCTTAACGCCGATCTCAGCCGTCTGGCGAACTACCTGAATCCCGACAAGAAAAAACTGCAGGCCAAAGGGATCACCTCCGTGCGGGGGCGCGTGGCCAACCTGATTGAGCTGCTGCCGGGCATTACTCACGCGCAAATCTGCGAGGCGATCCAGGAAGCCTTCTTTGCCCATTACGGTGAGCGCGTGGAGGCAGAGGTGATCTCCCCGGATAAAACCCCGGATCTGCCTAATTTCGCCGGGACCTTTGCCCGGCAGAGCAGCTGGGAGTGGAACTTCGGTCAGGCGCCAGCCTTTTCACACCTGCTGGACGAACGCTTTACCTGGGGCGGCGTGGAGCTGCATTTTGACGTGGAGAAGGGCCATATCACCCGCACACAGGTATTTACCGATAGCCTGAACCCGGCACCGCTGGAAGCACTTGCGGCACGTTTACAGGGCTGTTTGTACCGGGCGGATATGCTGCAGCAGGAATGCGACGCGTTGATTGGGGATTTTCCGGAGCAGGAAAATGAGCTGCGGGAGCTGTCGGGGTGGATTGCACAGGCCGTACGCTAAGTGCAGTTTGGTGCCCTCACCCCAGCCCTCTCCCACAGGGAGAGGGAGGGAAGAGACAGAATTACTCTTTATCGCCCAGCAGAACGGATTCCAGCGCGATTTTGATCATGTCGTTGAAGGTAGTCTGACGCTCAGCAGCCGTGGTCTGCTCGTGGGTACGAATGTGGTCAGATACGGTGCAGATGGTCAGTGCCTTCGCACCGAACTCAGCCGCGACGCCGTAGATGCCCGCCGCTTCCATTTCCACGCCCAGGATGCCGTACTTTTCCATCACGTCGAACATCTCGCCGCCGTCCGGCGCATAGAACAGATCCGCGGAGAACAGGTTACCCACGCGGGCATCAACGCCCAGCGCTTTCGCCGCGTCAACCGCGTTACGCACCATGCCGAAGTCAGCAATCGCCGCGAAGTCATGATCTTTAAAACGCATGCGGTTAACTTTGGAATCGGTGCAGGCACCCATACCGATCACCACGTCACGCAGTTTAACGTCCATGCGCACCGCGCCGCAGGAGCCAACACGGATGATTTTCTTCACGCCGAAATCGGTGATCAGCTCTTTGGTGTAGATGGAGCAGGATGGGATACCCATACCGTGGCCCATCACGGAGATTTTGCGGCCTTTGTAAGTGCCGGTGAAGCCCAGCATGCCGCGAACGTTGTTCACTTCACGCACGTCTTCCAGGAAAGTTTCTGCAATGTGTTTCGCGCGCAGCGGGTCGCCCGGCATCAATACGACGTCAGCGAAGTCACCCATTTCTGCGTTAATGTGAGGAGTTGCCATCTTCAGTTCCTTTTCATTGTAAATTCGCCCTCTCCCCGTGGGAGAGGGTTGGGGTGAGGGCATCAGGCCGCACCCAACATAACTCAGAACATCGCCTTGCCATATTCCATGTCAGCCGTGCCAAAATATTTCGCAATCGTCTGGCCGATGTCCGCGAAGGTTTCACGGTGACCGAGCGAGCCCGGTTTCACTTTCGGGCCGTACACCAGCACCGGAATGTGCTCACGGGTGTGGTCAGTACCGGTCCAGGTTGGGTCACAGCCGTGGTCAGCGGTCAGGATCAGAATGTCATCTTCACCCACCAGTTCCATCAGCTCTGGCAGACGACGGTCGAACAGCTCCAGACCGGCAGCATAACCGGCCACGTCGCGACGGTGGCCCCAGGAGGAGTCGAAGTCGACGAAGTTGGTGAACACAATAGTCTTATCACCCGCTTCTTTCATCTCTTTGATGGTGGCGTCAAACAGCGCATCCAGACCGGTGGCTTTCACTTTTTTGGTGATACCGCAGTTGGCGTAGATATCCGCGATTTTACCTACAGAAACCACGTGGCCGCCTTTCTCATCAACCAGTTTCTGCAGTACGGTCGGTGCCGGTGGCTCAACGGCCAGATCGTGACGGTTACCGGTACGCTGGAAGTTACCCGCTTTGTCGCCGATAAACGGACGCGCAATAACGCGACCGATGTTGTAGCCGCCTTCGGTCAGCTCTTCACGGGCGATTTCACACAGCTCGTACAGTTTATCCAGGCCAAACGTCTCTTCGTGGCAGGCAATCTGGAACACGGAGTCAGCGGAGGTGTAGAAAATCGGCTTGCCGGTTTTCATGTGCTCTTCGCCGAGCTGATCCAGAATTACGGTACCGGAAGAGTGGCAGTTACCGAGGTAGCCCGGCAGGTTGGCACGCTTAACCAGTTTATCCAGCAGTTCCTGTGGGAAGCTGTTCTCGTGATCGGAGAAATAGCCCCAGTCAAACAGAACCGGCACACCGGCAATTTCCCAGTGACCGGACGGGGTATCTTTACCGGAAGAGAGCTCATGCGCCCAGGCGTAAGCGCCCACCACTTCTGCGTTGCCGTCCATACCGGCAGCGATTTTACCGGTAGAACCTTCATGCGCTTTCACCAGACCGAGGCGGGTCAGGTTGGGCAGAGTCAGAGGGCCTTTACGACCGTTGTCCGCTTCGCCTTTCGCACAGGCTTCCGCGATGTGACCCATGGTATCGGAACCCACGTCACCAAAACGTTCTGCATCTTCGGTTGCGCCGATGCCGAATGAGTCCAGCACCATAATAAATGCACGTTTCATAATTGTTCTCCGTACGTAGTGCTTCAAAAATTATCGATCAGATCAGTATACCGCTATTCGGTGATACGGCGATAGACAGTCGGTGTGGTTTCTGGCGCTTTATCAGCAAGCGTAATGGCCGCTTTCACCGCTTTCGCCGCTTCCTGCCAGCTGGCTTCGTCTTTGGCGTGGATCACCGCCAGCGGACGTTGACCGTCAACGCTGTCGCCCAGACGGGCCATATCGGTAAAGCCGACGCTGTAATCAATGGTGTCTGAGGCCTGACGACGGCCGCCGCCCATCGAGACCACCGCCATGCCGAGCGCACGGGTGTCCATAGCGGAGACGAAACCTTCGCTATCGGCATACACCGCTTTGCTGAGCGTCGCGGTCGGCAGGTACTTCGCGTAGTTTTCCACGAAATCGGTCGGGCCTTTTTGCGCCGCCACCATGCGGCCGAAGATCTCTGCCGCTTTGCCGTTATCCAGCACCGCCTGCAGCTTCGCACGCGCGTCAGCATCGTCTTTGGCCAGCTTGCCGGAAATCAGCATCTCCACGCACAGCGCCATCGTGACGTCGAACAGGCGCGGGTTGCGGTAAACGCCTGTCAGGAACTGCACGGCTTCACGCACTTCAACCGCGTTACCGGCGCTGGATGCCAGCACCTGGTTCATGTCGGTCAGCAGTGCGGTGGTGCGCACGCCCGCGCCGTTGGAGACGCCAACGATCGCTTCGGCCAGCGCTTCAGAGAGTTCATAGGTTGGCATAAACGCGCCGCTGCCCACCTTCACGTCCATCACCAGCGCGTCCAGCCCTTCCGCCAGCTTCTTCGCCAGGATCGAGGCGGTGATCAGCGGGATAGAATCAACGGTTGCGGTGATATCTCGGGTCGCGTAGAAACGCTTATCTGCCGGCGCAAGAGAGCTGGTCTGGCCGATAATCGCCACGCCAACGTCTTTAATAATGTCGCGGAAGCGGTTGTCATCCGGGAAGATATCAAACCCCGGAATGGCTTCCAGTTTGTCGAGCGTACCGCCGGTATGCCCCAGGCCGCGCCCGGAGATCATCGGGATGTAACCACCGCAGGCCGCTACCATCGGGCCGAGCATCAGAGACGTCACATCACCTACGCCGCCGGTGGAGTGTTTATCAACAATCGGACCGTTGAGGTTGAGGCTCTTCCAGTCCAGTACGGTTCCTGAATCTCGCATCGCCATGGTCAACGAGACACGCTCAGGCATCGACATATCGTGGAAGAAGATGGTCATCGCCAGGGCAGCAATTTGCCCTTCAGAGATGGTGTTATCCCGAATGCCATTGATAAAGAAGCGGATCTCTTCGTCGCTTAATGCATGACCATCACGTTTTTTACGAATAATTTCTTGTGCGAGAAACACGGTAACCCCCATAAGGAATCGGGTGAACGGTGGCGGGCAAGGTTTGCCCAACCACGATCGGGTAGGCCGGGTAAGCGTAGCGCCACCCGGCAATTCAAACTTAGTAGCTGCTTGCGCTCTTACCGTCGCCGTGACCCAGCGCTTTCAGCAGGCTTGCCAGCAGGCTGGACGCGCCGAAGCGGTAGTGACGGGAATCGGCCCAGTCGGAGCCGAACAGCTCGTCGGCAATCGCCAGGAACTGCTGCGCGTCTTCCGCAGTACGCACGCCGCCCGCCGGTTTAAAGCCCACGGTTTTGGACACGCCCATATCACGGATCACTTCCATCATGATGCGCGCGCTTTCCGGGGTCGCGTTCACCGGCACTTTACCGGTTGAGGTTTTAATGAAATCAGCACCGGCTTTGATGGAGATTTCGGACGCTTTACGAATCAGCGCTTCTTCTTTCAGTTCGCCAGTTTCGATGATCACTTTCAGCAGCACGTTTGCCGCGGCACACGCCTCTTTACAGGCTTTCACCAGGTCAAAGCCCACCTGCTCGTTGCCCGCAATCAGCGCACGGTACGGGAATACCACGTCCACTTCGTCTGCGCCGTAGGCAATCGCCGCGCGGGTTTCCGCCAGCGCGATCTCGATATCGTCGTTACCGTGCGGGAAGTTAGTGACGGTTGCAATGCGCACGTCCGGGGTACCCTGCTCTTTCAGCGTTTTGCGGGCAATCGGGATAAAGCGCGGATAGATGCAGACAGCGGCAGTGTTGCCCACTGGCGTTTTCGCCTGATGGCACAGGGCGATGACTTTTTCATTAGTGTCGTCATCGTTCAGGGTGGTCAGGTCCATCAGTTTCAACGCGCGCAGGCTGCTTGCAGTTAAATCGGTCATAACATTCTCCAACGGCGGTGCCGTATCAATTTTACCTTGCGGGTCTGTGAGTATTCTAACATCCACCCGCATTCACACTTCGACATTCATCACAGTTAATGAAAACTACGTGCAAATTTGCATTACTGTAATGAGATCTGCTTCAAAGTTTAATGCGTAAACTGCTGACGAATGCAGCGATTCCCCTTGTCAGATCAAAAGCCCTGACGGGATGGCTTCCTACAATCCGTTCATCATCCGCAGAACACTCAAGGAAGCGAACATGCCCCACGCCAGCCCCGACCCCCTGCAACAACGTTGCCAGCACATTGTGACAAGCCCGGTGTTAACCCCGGAACAGAAACGTCATTTTCTGGCGCTGGAAGCGGAAAACACTCTGCCTTATCCGGCACTTCCTGATGCCGCACGTGCCGCGCTGGACAAGGGATTTATCTGCGACATGTTCGAAGGCCATGCACCTTACAAACCCCGTTATGTTCTGCCGGATTACGCAACGTTTCTGGCTAAGGGTTCAGAATGGCTGGAGCTGGAGGGGGCAAAAGATCTGGATGATGCCCTCTCGCTGTTAACCATTCTCTACCATCATGTTCCGTCCGTCACATCGATGCCGGTCTATCTCGGTCATCTTGATGCCTTACTGCAACCTTATGTTAGAATTCTAACACAAGAAGAGATTGATAGCCGAATAAAACGTTTCTGGCGCTATCTCGACAGAACGTTGCCGGATGCCTTCACGCACGTCAACATCGGTCCGGCAGATACGCCTGTCACCCGTGCCATTCTGCGTGCCGATGCAGAACTGAAGCAGGTCGCACCGAATCTGACGTTTATTTATGACCCGGACGTGACGCCGGACGATCTGCTGCTCGAGGTGGCAAAAAACATCTGTGAGTGCAGCAAACCGCATATTTCCCATGGACCGGCGAATGATAAAATTTTCACAAAAGGACGCTATGGCATCGTGAGCTGTTACAACTCGCTGCCGCTGGCGGGCGGTGGCAGCACGCTGGTCCGCCTCAATCTGCGGGCGATTGCTGAACACAGCACGTCACCCGATGATTTCTTCACCCGTATGTTGCCGCACTACTGCCAGCAACAAATCGCCATCATTGATGCCCGCTGCGCGTTTCTCTATCAACAATCCGGCTTCTTTGAGAATAGCTTTCTGGTGAAAGAGGGGCTGATTGATGCCGATCGCTTTGTCCCGATGTTTGGCATGTACGGTCTGGCAGAAGCGGTGAATACGCTCTGCGAGAAGGCGGGCATTGAAGGCCGTTACGGTAAAAGCGAGAAGGCCAACGCGCTGGGCTATCGCATCAGCGAACAGCTGGCGGCGTTTGTGGAAAACACGCCGGTGAAATACGGCTGGAAACAGCGTGCGATGCTCCATGCACAGTCGGGAATAAGTTCCGATACCGGTACGACGCCGGGCGCGCGTCTGCCGTACGGCGATGAGCCGGATCCGATCAGTCATCTGCTGGCCGTGGCGCCGCATCACCCGCACTACCCCGCCGGGATCAGCGACATTCTGACGCTGGATGAGACAATAAAACGCAATCCGCAGGCGATCGTTCAGCTGTGTCTGGGCGCATTCAAGGCCGGTATGCGGGAATTTACCGCCAACGTAGCCGGTAACGATCTGGTGCGTGTGACCGGGTATATGGTGCGTCTGTCGGATCTGGAACAGTACCGCGAAGCCGGTTCGCGCACCAATACCACCTGGCTTGGCGAAGAAGCCGCACGCAATACCCGCATTCTGGAACGTCAGCCGCGCGTGGTCAGCCATGAACAGCAGATGCGCTTTAGTTAGTCAGGTTATCCCCTTCTCCTGCGTGGACGGGCCGGGCAGCCGCCTGGCCCTCTTCCTGCAGGGTTGTAACCTGCGCTGTAAAACCTGCCACAACCCGTGGACCATCGGGCGCTGCAATGACTGCGGCGACTGTGTGCCCCACTGCCCGCACGCTGCGCTGACCATTCAGGCCGGACGCGTCTGGTGGCAGGAGAGTCACTGTCAGCAGTGCGATACCTGCCTGCATCTGTGCCAGCAACAGGCCACGCCAATGGCGCATCGCCTGAGCGTGGAGGAGATCCTCACGCAGATCCACAAAGCCGCCCCCTTTATTGAAGGGGTCACCGTGAGCGGCGGCGAGGCCACCACCCAGCTACCGTTCCTGGTGGCCCTGTTCACGGCGATCAAAGCCGATCCCGCCCTGCGCCACTTAACGTGTCTGGTGGACAGCAACGGTCTGCTGGGGGAAACCGGCTGGCAAAGACTGCTGCCGGTACTGGATGGTGCGATGGTGGATCTGAAGGCCTGGGGAAACGAACATCATCGCGTGCTGACCGGGCGCGAAAACCCGCAGATTAAGCAGAGCATTCGCTGGCTGGCGCAGCAACAGCGGCTGACGGAACTGCGTTTACTGGTGATCCCTGAGCAGTGCGATTATCTGCAACATCTCAGGTCCCTGACGACGTTTATCCTCGGGCTTGGGAACGTCCCGGTGCGCATTAATGCCTTTCACGCGCACGGCGTTTACGGCGAGGCGGCGTCATGGCGCAGCGCCACGCCGGAGGATATCGAGCCGCTGGCGCTGGCACTGGAAAAACAGCACATCACGGTGATCCGCCCCGCACTTTACCTATAGCGTAATGCCAAACAGCGCGTGGGTATTTTCCAGCAGCGCATTCGCGATCACCGCTTCTGGCTCATCACGCAATTCACACAGCGTGGTAAACACACGTGCCGCCTGTTCCGGGCGGTTAGGCTGCCCCTGAAAACCGTTTAACGGCATATCCGGAGCATCCGTTTCCAGTAACAAGGCGGACAGCGGCAGTTGCGCCATCACGTCGCGCGTTTTACTGGCTCGCGGATAGGTAATGGTGCCACCTACGCCTATCTTATAGCCCAGTTCAATAAAACGCAGCGCCTGCTGCAGGCTACCAGAGAAGCCATGCACGACCCCTTTTCGCGGCAGATCGATGCGTTTCAGGTGCATCGCCAGTTTGTCGTGCGTACGTCGGGAGTGGAGGATCACCGGCAGATCGTGCCGCTTTGCCAGTCTGAGCTGGGCATCCAGTATCGTCTGCTGGCGTTCAAACCGGGGATTGTCTCGATAAAGATCGAGGCCGATCTCACCAATAGCGACCAGTTTATTTTCGCGGGTTTGCAGCGCCGCATCCAGTATGTCGAGATGTTCGTCCAGATGATGCTCAATCACGATCGGGTGCAGACCGAGCGCGGCATAAAGGGCATCATGGCGGCGGGCGAGATCGAGAACGCGATCGAAATATGCCGCTTCGATCGCAGGCACAACGATCGCCTCTACCCCCGCCTGAGCGGCACGCTGAATGCTGGCCGTCTCATCTCCCGTAAACGGCGGAAAATCAAAATGGCAGTGGGTATCGACAAAGCGGTGCGTCACGCCAGATCCTCGTTATCCAGTAAAGCGTCATTTGCCTGCGGGACATCCACCAGCGGCACCGCCAGCGGATCGTTAGCCACAATCGCAGGCGGCGTAATAATGTGCTTATGCCGATGCAGGGGGGGTTGCTCCGCCAGCATTTTTCCGACCGTCGCCAGGAAGTAGCGCCCGCACAGCCGTCCCGTTTTATAATCTGCACGCAACGCAGGGACACGACTGCCAAGCGCCATACTGATCAGCGGTTTCGGCGGATAAATTTCAAAAATCCGCAGCTTACCTGGCGGTTTTTCGATAAAGCGCTGCATGGCGCCGTAGGTCGTTTCATGCTGCTTTGCAATATTCACCAGGTGTTGCAGGCTGCTGTCGCCTAACCAGCGCTCCATGCGTTTAAACCACTGCGGGGTGTAGTACATTTGCGACGGCACAGTCCGGATCACCACGATGGTTTTCGCCCCCCGCCGGGCCGCTTCCTGCACCGGCACCGCGTCACTGATCCCGCCGTCCAGATAGCTGATGCCGTCCAGCAGCGCACCGGTACGATAAAAACCGGGAATGGCGCTGGAGGCGCGAATGATGTCCAGCCAGTTCTCCTTTTGCGGAGAGAAGTAGCCCGGGGAATAATCATCGCCACGGCTGGCGCACATCCAGAACTCTTTGCCGCTGTCAAACAGACGGGCGGCGGTGTCCATCGCCAGCGGCATCTGGCTGGAGGTGGATTCAAGCAGCCAGTCGAGATCGATCAGGTTGCCGCCGCGCACGAAGCGCACCGGGTTAAAAAATTCTTTCGCCGTGGTGTAGCGCATAATGACTTTTCGCGCGTAGCCAGGCTGGTTACAGACATAGGCAGACAGGTTCTGCGCCCCGGCAGACGTGCCGAAGTAAAGGTCAAACGGGTTAAACTGCGCGCGCATAAATTCATCCAGCACGCCAGCGGTGAAAATACCGCGCTGTCCGCCGCCCTCACACACGAGTGCGAGTTGCCCTGCGCGAAACGGTTCTAACGTCAGCGGCGCAATATTGCCGAGCGTAACGGGAATTCGTTGCCCCACCTCTGCTTTCCTGTTTTGATTATTCTGTTACACCACAGTAACGCACCCGACCTGCAACGCAAATAAGAAAAAGCCAGTCGCAGTGACTGGCTTTTCTTTGTTGACAGAATATTGCGTTTGCTACGGACGTCGACGTCCCGTGAACAGGCTGACCAGGAACAGAATGATACCGACCACAAAGACAATTTTAGCTGCCCAGGCCGCTGTACCCGCCAGTCCGCCAAAGCCCAAAGCGGCGGCAATTAACGCGATAACCAGAAATATAATGCCCCAACGAAACATAAGCCTCTCCTTTACCATAGTTAATGTCGGCCGCTATATATGAGCGCTCAGGTCACTCATCGGCGTTTTTCCAGAGTCATTCTTATTTCGCCCGCAGGCTTCAGCCTGACGGGCGAGTCGTGCAGGTTTACTTCGCTTTAAGATCGTTTTTGACGCTTTTCACACCATCAATCGCTTTCGCGATGGATTCGGCGCGGTCAATCTGCGCCTGGGAATCTACCGTACCGGAAAGCTGGACCACACCGTCGGTGGTTTCCACTTTCACCTTACGAGACGGCACGATGTCATCTGCTAAAAGTTTAGCTTTGATTTCGCTGGTCGTAGCGGCATCTCCGGCATAGCCTTTCACTGAGCTGGTTTTGCTGTCACGGACGTGCAGTTTGTCGCTTACAGACGCCACGCCCTCAACACCTTTCGCCACTTTTACAGCCTGTTCGGCCTGGGCCTGGCTTTCAACAAAGCCACTCAGGGTGACAACTTTTTGCTCGGTTTTGACGGAAATATCGGTGCTCTTAATCGCTTCATCATCCACCAGCGCGGCTTTCACTTTTGCTGTGATTGAGCTGTCGTCCATGAAATTACCGACTTTATTCATAGAGCTATCGATTTTTTCCCCTGCGCTATTTGCAGTGGACTGAGCTTTATCCATGGTGCTGGTTTCCGCCAGGGCGGAGCCGCTTACCAGAACGCTACCCAATGTCACAGCCAGCAGAGTTTTAGAAATCTTCAGTCTTGTCATATTCATCGATGTATTCCTGTGTTTTGCCCGTTATTCGGGCTACATACTTCCTTAGTAGTTTTATATATCGCGAATAAACACACGAGCAAAATGGAGAACCTAAAGTCATGCATTGAACAGTTTATTCATCCACACCCGGTGCTAAACACTGAGTTAAATATAGATCACTCTCACAGTGACGCTTTCAGATTTGGGCAAAAAACGAGCAAAAAGCGTGAAATTGCGATGAATTAAGAACATTCCGCAAGAGACTAATAAGACAGGAAATAAAGAAGAGCACGGCGGCTGCCGTGCTCTGAGAGGGGATTAGTGTTCGCGTGTTTTGCGGAACTGTACGTCAGGATAACGTTCCTGCGTCAGGTTCAGGTTAACCATGGTTGGGGCGATATAGGTCAGATTATCACCGCCATCCAGCGCCAGCTGAACTTCGTTCTTACGCTTGAACTCTTCGAATTTCTTCACGTCAGCACACTCAACCCAGCGCGCGGTCGCCACGTTGACCGATTCGTAAATCGCTTCCACGTTGTACTCACTCTTCAGACGCGCAACCACTACGTCGAACTGCAGCACACCCACCGCACCCACGATCAGATCGTTATTCGCGATTGGGCGGAAGACCTGCACAGCCCCCTCTTCGGAAAGCTGTACCAGCCCTTTCAGCAGCTGTTTCTGCTTCAGCGGATCTTTCAGGCGAATGCGGCGGAACAGTTCTGGCGCGAAGTTCGGAATACCGGTGAACTTCATCATTTCGCCCTGGGTGAAGGTATCGCCGATCTGGATGGTGCCATGGTTATGCAGACCGATGATGTCACCCGGATACGCTTCTTCCACGTGCGAGCGGTCGCCCGCCATGAAGGTCAGCGCGTCGGAAATCACTACATCTTTACCTATACGCACCTGGCGCAGCTTCATGCCCTTTTCATACTTGCCGGACACCACACGCATAAAGGCCACACGGTCACGGTGTTTCGGGTCCATATTGGCCTGAATTTTAAAGACAAAGCCGGTGAACTTCTCTTCCTTCGCTTCCACTTCACGGGTATCGGTTTTACGCGGCATCGGCTGCGGAGCCCACTCCACCAGACCGTCGAGCATGTGGTCGACGCCAAAGTTACCCAGTGCGGTACCAAAGAAGACCGGGGTGATTTCGCCGCTCAGGAACAACTCTTTGTCGAATTCGTGAGACGCACCTTTTACCAGTTCCAGCTCGTCACGCAGCTGCGCGGCCAGCTCTTCACCCACCGCGGCGTCCAGGTCCGGGTTATCCAGACCTTTCACAATGCGCACGTCCTGAATGGTATGGCCTTTACCGGTCTGGTACAGATACGTTTCGTCTTTATAAAGGTGGTAAACACCTTTGAACAACTTACCGCAGCCAATTGGCCAGGTGATTGGCGCACAGGCGATCTTCAGCTCGTTTTCCACTTCATCCATCAGCTCCATCGGGTCACGGATGTCACGGTCGAGTTTGTTCATGAAGGTGAGGATCGGCGTGTCGCGCAGACGGGTCACTTCCATCAGCTTACGGGTACGATCTTCTACACCTTTCGCGGCGTCGATAACCATCAGACAGCAGTCCACTGCCGTCAGCGTACGGTAGGTATCCTCGGAGAAGTCTTCGTGCCCCGGGGTATCCAGCAGGTTCACCAGACAATCGTGATACGGGAACTGCATCACGGAGGTGGTAATCGAAATACCACGCTGCTTTTCCATCTCCATCCAGTCAGATTTTGCATGCTGGCTGGAGCCACGGCCTTTTACGGTACCGGCGGTCTGAATCGCCTGTCCGAACAGCAGCACCTTCTCGGTGATGGTGGTTTTACCGGCATCCGGGTGCGAGATAATGGCAAAAGTGCGGCGCTTGGCCACCTCTTGCAGATAAGGAGACAACGTCATAATCAAATCTTCTTATATAAGCGCGACAGCAGGCCGCGCATCATGGAATACGAAAAATGCGGCTATTTTACCCATCAATGGGGGGCAGGCAATCATTGTTTACACAGGAGCTGCTCCAGTTCGTTCAACGACGTCACGGTCCAGGTCGGCTCGATACCTTCAGGCTTCACGCGGCCATGCGCATTTAACCAGACGGTCGACAGACCAGAATTGATGCCACCCAGAATATCCGACTCGGCGGTATCGCCTACCATCAACACACGGTCACGATCGGGATTGCCGGCTTGCGCCAGCGCATAATCAAAAATACGCGGATCCGGCTTCGGCACGCCCACCTCTTCTGAGATCACCAGCGCGTCGAAATGATCGCGCAGGCCCGTGCGCTCAAGGCGGATCTGCTGCAGCGCGGTAAAACCGTTGGTGATGATCCCCAGTTTGACCTTGCCTTTCAGCGAATCGAGCAGGGAAACCGCCCCCGGCAGCGGCGCGCAGATATCGGCCATCGCATTAAGGAATGCCTCGTTCAACGCACCTGGACTCACGTTTAACCGTTCAGCCCAGACATCAAAACGCTGGTGCTGAAGTTGTAACGCAGTGATGGCACCGTTCTGGTAATCCACCCACAGCGGTTTATTCACCGCCTGATAGTCCTGAAAATCTTCAGCGGTGAAGGTCACGCTATAATCCAGAAACATCCGCTGTAGACCACCGAACGAATCAAACGTAAACAGCGTTTCGTCGGCGTCAAAGAAAATCCAGTCCCATTTCATCGTTACAACCTTATTTTTCGTTATCCAATCGGCAGAGCCATAATGATGGCGTCTTCACGTCCCTCTGCGGTCGGGTAGTAGTTACGGCGGATTGTCGCCTCGTTAAAGCCTAAGCTTTCATAGAGCGCGATGGCGGCGACATTTGACGCGCGCACCTCCAGCCACAGGGTGAAAACGTCACGGGTTTCGAGCTCACGAATGAGATGCGTAAGCAGTTCCCTTCCCAGTCCACGGCGCTGAAACGCGGGATCCACCGCGATATTAAACAGCGTGGCCTCATCCAGAACGACCTGGGTTATCGCAAACGCGGCCAGGGTGCCGTCAACGTCCAGGCGGTAATTCAAATACCGTTCGCCCTGGTTGCTGGCGAGTGTCTTTTCGCTCCACGGAAAAGCATGGGCGCGTGTTTCAATCGCGTACGCCGCACGCAGATCAGGCGTCGTGAGGGAAGAAATCGTGTTCATAGTCGCAGATTTGTTGCCATAGCGCGCTTCGCGCTTTTGGATTGGCTTTCAGCTCTTCCAGCACGGGTGAGCTGATCTGACTCCCCGGAAGGGATATCTCGTTTTTTTCGCCCATGCGCCAGCTGTTGCAGTGGCTATCAGGAGGAAGCATGGCGACCCTGTCCGGTGTCAGCTGTAAAACCTGGTCGGCCGTCAGCTTCAGGCTGCGAAGGACATCACCGATCAGAGCATCATTCAGGGCAGGCAGTTCTTCCGCCACCATCACCAGGCGAACATGCGCAGGGATGGCGATAGCGATTTCGCCCTGCAACGCCGTCGGGCGACGCAAAGCCCACTGGGTGATGCCCAGCTGCTGCAACTGCCAGTCTCGTCGGGATGTCATAGGGAAAACTCCTGTCTCTCAGGCGCGCAAATATAGCAAATGTGTCGAAAGTGCGCCATCTACCTACTATAATCCCCGCCTGAGTTTATTGAGGAACAATTCATGTCTGCATTTACCCCGGCAAGTGAAGTCTTGCTGCGTCACAGTGATGATTTCGAACAAAGCCGTATTCTGTTTGCCGGAGATATGCAGGATGACCTGCCCGCGCGTTTCGACTGTGCAGAAAGCCGTGCCCATACCCAATACTACCACCACTGGCAGGTGCTGAGCCGCCAGATGGGCGAGCGCGCACGCTTTAGCCTGGTGGCGGAACAGAGTGATGTCGCTGACTGCGACACGCTGATCTACTACTGGCCGAAGAACAAACCGGAAGCGCAGTTCCAGCTGATGAATCTGCTCTCCCTGCTGCCGGTCGGCTGCGATATTTTTGTGGTTGGTGAGAACCGCAGCGGTGTGCGAAGCGCAGAGCAGATGCTGGAAGCGTACGCCCCGCTGAACAAAGTCGACAGTGCCCGTCGCTGTGGTCTGTACCACGGTCGTCTGGAAAAACAGCCATCCTTTGATGCCGGGACATTCTGGGACGCGTATCAGCTTGATGGCCTCACCATAAAAACCCTGCCGGGCGTTTTCAGCCGTGACGGGCTGGACGTGGGCAGCAAACTGCTGCTCTCCACGCTGACGCCGCACACCAAAGGCAAAGTACTGGACGTTGGCTGTGGCGCAGGGGTGCTGGCAACGGTGCTGGCAAGCCACTCACCAAAAGTCCGCCTGACGCTCTGTGACGTCAGTGCGCCAGCGGTCGAAGCCAGCCGTGCGACGCTCGCCGCCAACGGATTTGAAGGCGAAGTCTTTGCCAGCAACGTCTTCTCAGACGTTACCGGTCGGTTCGACATGATTATCTCCAACCCGCCGTTCCACGATGGCATCGAAACCAGCCTTGAAGCGGCGCAAACGCTGATCCGTGGCGCAGTACGTCACCTGAACAGCGGGGGTGAACTGAGGATCGTCGCTAACGCCTTCCTGCCGTACCCGAAAGTGCTGGATGAGACCTTCGGCTTCCATGAAGTTATCGCGCAAACGGGCCGCTTTAAGGTCTACCGTACCGTGATGACGCGTCAGGCTAAAAAATAATCTACCCTGCCAGTCTGCCGGTTAAGCGCCAGCGCCATCCGGCAGACAGGGCCCCCGTTCCGACCATTTTTGCAGCAATCAAAACAACGTGCGCAATTTTCTGTTGACGTAAAGCTCAAAACATCTAGAATGCGCCTCCGTGGTTACGATACTTTTACAGTATCGATGGTATGCGAAGGTGGCGGAATTGGTAGACGCGCTAGCTTCAGGTGTTAGTGTCCTTACGGACGTGGGGGTTCAAGTCCCCCCCCTCGCACCATAAATCACGTTGATATTGCTCGCACTGGGCGAAGGTGGCGGAATTGGTAGACGCGCTAGCTTCAGGTGTTAGTGTTCTTACGGACGTGGGGGTTCAAGTCCCCCCCCTCGCACCAACGAGGCGATATCAAAAAGTAAGATAACTGTGCGAAGGTGGCGGAATTGGTAGACGCGCTAGCTTCAGGTGTTAGTGTCCTTACGGACGTGGGGGTTCAAGTCCCCCCCCTCGCACCAATTATCTTGCATCCTCTCTGCAGTCCTTCTTGTTATTCCCTGTTATTTCAAACTCATCAGTATCACCAGAATTCCACTGACCAGCGCGACGCATGATGGCAACAAAACAAAGTGCCGTAATTGCTTATGCCAGATCATTGCTGATGTCACCAGCAGCCCTGACACAATGATGGCTTTCCAGAGTTCAATGGAGAGATCGGCATACATCAGACCGCCGAGAATGACGCCCGGCAGTAATACCCCCCAACCACTTCCTAACACCCGGCTCAACATGATTTGCCCTCTCATATCGATAATGATAACCAATATCATATGATAGACATTATCATTTGTCAGTACCTATAATTAAAAACCATGGCCGTTTACCTTTCCCGTAATGACAGGAATTGCCTAAGGTGATAAATTGCCCACCTGTTAACTACTCATAAAGTTTCTCTGATAATTACTCTTTTGATTTTTTTGCTTCCATTATTGCGAAACAACACCTATTTATCTGTTTTAATTAAATTTTAATAAAAAACGCACTACTATGACATCACAATCCTGGCGGTCTTTAGTCAACAGCAAATATCAGTTATCGTTACGTTTATTTTTATTTCTGAACGCAACCTCCGCGGTGTTCTCGGTAACAAATCCGCTCTATTCTGTACGCCTGTTATCCTTCCCCCTGATGGCTATTTTTACACTCAGTACGGGGTTGTTGCTCTGGCACTGGAAAAAGCGTACCCGCAGAGTAAATATTCCCGTGGTTTCAGCGATCTTCGGTATTTTATGGGCCTGGCAAATTGTCTCGAAATTTTCGTTAATTACGCACGATCGCGAGACGTATTTGATCATAGCGCTATTAACGGTGCTTTTTATCGGGTCTCTTGCATTCGCGATTAATATCAAAGCGTTTACTCTTCATTCATTACCCGCATTTATTGTCTGCCTGTGGTTAAGCACCCCTGAGCACTGGCTGAGAATGACCTACTCTTTCGTTCTGCCGGTTGTGGCTATAGGTGTTCACAACGTTTTGCAAAGGCGTAACGATCGCTTCGCTCAGGAGTTACTTTCCCGGTTACTGGAAGAACGGGAAACCCTGACCGATCTCAGCATGATGGATCCGCTTACCGGCCTGTATAACCGTCGCGGCCTGCAAAGTCGGCTGGGAAATCTGCCTGCGGTGGAAAATGGCGAACACTTTGTCCTGCTGATGGATATCGACCACTTCAAGGCCTATAACGACCACTACGGCCATATGATGGGCGACCAGGCGTTGATCCGTGTCTCTGCGGCAATCCGGGATGCAGTGCGCTCGCGGGATATTGTGGCGCGTATCGGCGGCGAAGAATTTATGGTGCTGCTGACGAACATTTCACTGGATCATGCCCGCCAGACGGCAGAGCGTATTCGCCAGAAAGTCTATGATTTGAAAATCCCGCATATGTTCAATGAAAGCGTGGCGACCAACGTCACTATCAGCATTGGTATTGCTATTTTTGAGGATGAAGACGTAGAAGGCGCGCTGGAAAAAGCAGATAAAGCCCTCTACGAAGCGAAGCATCTCGGGCGCAATAACATTCTCCTCAGCGAAGAATTACAGGCGGTTTAAGCGCAACGTTCTCTGTGCAGGACAAAAGTCTTGCCATCGGTATGAGCAATAGTTAGGATTGGCAATCATTATCATTTAGATTTCTATCTATATTATGGCCACGCATACCGCACATACTGTTGAACCACTCATCTGGCGAGCCCGTCTCACCTCGGGGAATTCTTCGCTTGCGGAAGCCATACGCGAAAAGATAACGGAAACCCGCGCCCATCTGCTGGACTTTATCAAACTGGATGAGCCGCATCCGCACCACGCCATGACCCTGGCACAGTGGCGTCAGCCGGCAAAACGCCAGTCACTGCTGGCGACCTATTCCGACCATATCTATCGCAATCAACCCACCCTTACGCGGGAAAATAAGCCCCTGCTCTCCCTCTGGGCACAATGGTATATCGGCCTGATGGCACCTCCGCTGATGCTGGCGTTGCTCACCCAGGAGACCATGCTGGATCTCTCCCCGGACTATTTTCACGTTGAGTTCCACGAGACAGGACGTGCGGCCTGTTTCTGGATCGATCTTCACGAAGATCCAACGGCAATGCATCTCTCTGCCGCGCAGCGGATGGAGCAACTCGTGACCCGCGCCCTGATGCCGGTGGTTA
The DNA here is from genome assembly GCF_003965585.1 of Enterobacter sp. WCHEn045836. Taxonomy (NCBI): domain Bacteria; kingdom Pseudomonadati; phylum Pseudomonadota; class Gammaproteobacteria; order Enterobacterales; family Enterobacteriaceae; genus Enterobacter; species Enterobacter sp. WCHEn045836. The sequence continues at coordinate 37,281 of NZ_RXPT01000006.1, read as the reverse complement.
ATGCTCTGGAAGAGACGGGAGAGATCAACGGGAAGCTTATCTGGAGTAATACTGGCTATTTAATCCACTGGTATTTGACGGAAATGAAGCCTCTGCTCGGTGATGAGAAGGTGGATGCCCTGCGTCAGTCCTTATTCTTTACGAAACAGCTTGCGGATGGCCGCGATAACCCGTTATTCCGTACCGTAGTACCTCGTGACGGCCTTCTGGTGCGTCGCACCTGCTGCCAGCGCTATCGCCTGCCGGACGTTCAGCAGTGCGGGGATTGTACGCTGAAGTAGTCAGGACCGGCCTGATGCCCTCACCCTGCCCCTCTCCCACAGGGAGAGGGAACAAACACTAAAAACGGCAACTCATGTTGCCGTTTTGCTTTTACCTAGGCCATCTGCTGATTTTCCGCTTCCGCATTACGCTGCGCTTCTTCCGCTTCCTGCTCCAGCAGCTGCTTCTCGTACACTTTGAAGAACGGGAAATAGATGATGGCGGAGACACACGCAAGTACCACCACCAGAATGGCCGCGCGGAAATCCCAGCCCAGGGCCCATGCTGCGCCCACAGGCGCCGGTGCCGTCCACGGCACAACAGAGATCACGCGACTAATCAGATCAAACTTCATTGCCGCCCAGGCCAGCACAGCGTTAACCATTGGCGCCAGCAGGAACGGAATAAAGAACACCGGGTTCATAACAATCGGCGTACCAAAAATGACAGGTTCGTTGATGTTAAAGATGCTTGGCACCACGCTCAGACGCCCGATTGAACGCAGATGCGCAGAACGACTGCGCAGGTAGCAGAACACCAGTCCCATTGTCGCGCCCGATCCCCCAATCACGATAAAGAACGTCCAGAACGCCTCCATAAAGATATGTGGCAGAGGCTGGCTTGCCGCCAGCGCAGTCTGGTTAGCCCCGAGATTGGTCAGCCAGAACATCTGCAGCATTCCGGAAACAATTGCCGCTCCGTGGATCCCCGCAAACCACAGCAAATGGCCGATCAACACCGCCAGCAGGATCGCAGGCAGAGAGTCTGCGGCAGAAACCAGCGGTTTGAAGAGAGACATAATGGCCTGGGGGATCAGCATGCCAAACTGAGACTGAATCAACAAACTCAGCGGATAAAGCGTCAGCACGACCACCAGCACCGGGATCAGCAGGTCAAAGGAGTTTTTGATCATCGGTGGTACCTGGTCGGGCAGACGGATACCAATATTGTGTGCTTTCAGGAAACGCATCATCTCGACGCAATAGATTGCCACCAGAATCGCGGTGAAGATCCCCGTACCGCCCAGACTGTCTACGGGCAGCGCGCCTTTGGTTTTCGGCGCAGCCACCAGCAGAAACGCCATCAGCGACAGCATGGCGCACATGAACGGGTCTAACTGATGTGATTTCACATAGTGTTTGCCAAGGTTATAGGCAATAGCCGCACAAATATAAATGGACATAATGCCCATCGTCATATCGAACGGGGTCAGGATTTGGCCTTCAAATTGCTTTGCCATATCCAGCCAGGCCCGCGCGAAGCCCCAGGTAGTGTCTGGCGAAAACGGTGGGTAAGCAAAGACCAACAAAAATGAACCGACAATCATGAATGGCATTGCGGAGATAAACCCGTCACGGATAGCCATAACATGACGCTGGGAAGAGATCCGCCCGGCAATCGGACTAACGTAATTTTCAACGAAACGAAATATCAGATTAAACGCAGCATGGTTGGCAGACATAGCAGATCTCCTGTCAGACGTTCGGTACGGGCGCTTTCACACCACACGTTGTTCCATAAATCAGCTTCACAACCTTGCTGGCTCGTGTACCAGCGGTACTGCTCAGACGGAATGGTTTCATAATGTGCTCTTATTATTGGATACAGGGGACGTTACGCCTTCAGTATTAATCTCTCAATGACGCTCTGCAACCGGTTACTGTAACCGGTTTCTGTGAATGTGAAGGCGATCCAGAAATCGGCCATGTGGGATATTTGTTACTTAAGGGATATTTACAGCCTATAAATTCTTGTGACAGATTACGCAGGATATTAGTCAGGAGGAAACAATGAGTTTGCAGTCTGTACAGCAGTTTTTTGCCGACAACGCTCCGGATATAGAAGTCATAGAACTGGGTGAGAGTACCGCGACCGTTGCGCTGGCTGCTGCCGCTCATCGCGTTGAGCCGGGACAAATCGCCAAGACGCTATCGCTGAAAGTTAAAAATGAAGTGATCCTGGTGGTGGCTAAAGGCGATGCGCGTCTGGATAACAAAAAACTGAAAGATACCTTTGGTGCGAAAGCGCGCATGCTCAGTAGTGATGAAGTGGTAACCATCACGGGTCATCCCGTTGGAGGAGTATGCCCGTTCGGGCTGGAAAACCCACTCTCTGTGTACTGCGATGTTTCATTAAAACAGTACGCTGAAGTACTACCCGCTGCGGGCGCAATTCACAGTGCCGTACGTATTTCACCAGACCGGATGGCAGAGCTGACATCCGCAAAGTGGGTCGATGTGTGCATTTGATTGATGTGCCAGTGTCTATCTGGCGCATCATTCAATTCCTGATTATAAAAATGCCGGCGAGCCTGACACCGCATAACGCATGTCTCTTGCCGGAAGGTGAGTAAGAATATCCGCCGCATCCAGTAGCCCTACGTCAGAATTCACTCCCAATTTAACCATCGCATTAAACTTATGTGCCCGGATGGTCTTAATATTGCGTTCCAGTTGTGCCGCAATTTCAGGGATGGAAAATCCGAAAGACATATAACGTAATATTGCTCGCTCTGTTGGGCTTAACATTCTGTTTTGATTCACATACCAGTGGTTCAACATATTGTCATTGATATGATGCGTTTCACTCAATAACACCACCAGCTCCTCCTGCAGGTGGCTAAGCGGTACCGATTTACTAATAATGCCGTGCAGACGAGAAGGCGACAAATGGCTGATCAACCGCGCTTCCACATCATCCGATGCCAGCACAATGCGCTGGATATTACCGTGCGTGAACGCGAGATCACGCAGGGATGCCAGACAGTTACGACGCTCCTCACGCGCGTCAGAGAGTGAATAGATCACCGAGAAAAAAGAGACGCCGGGAAGCGCCTGTTTAAAGCTTTCGAATTGGCTGAAGAGGTGCAGTTGATACTGGCTGAGCATGGGCATAGCAAAAAGATGCTGCAGCCCAACGGCACTCATGGTGCAATTTTCGATGACAGCGATATGTCGTGTGGTGTCGGTTTTTTCCATTCCTCATACTCTCCATAGGCTGATAGTAAACTCAGCTCTCTCATTCCCTGTGCACTGTTAATCCAAGCGTACATATCGGCATTGCTACGCAGCGACAATCGTCGCATCGCGCTGTTTTTCTGCGCGCTGATCGTTTTGTTGCTCTTCTTAAGCAAAGTCGCAATCTGATTAATGCCCCAGCCCTTGCCTAACAGACGCAGCACTTTGCGTTCGGAGTGGGTGAGCGCCACAAATGGCTCGTCGTCTTCAGCAGCAACCACTTCAGGAGACAATAACGTCTGGCTTATCCGCTCCGCCCGCTCGCTCCCTGCACGAATAGCATTAATCACGCCTTCAATCGGTTCCATTTCAGAAAGCAGCGTACTTTCCGGCCGCATAAGCAGTTCCACTGCGACGGGATAAAGGGGACGAGAGACCAGAAAAATCCAGTGAATATCCCGATATTGATTCAGTAAGCTGTAATACCCTTCAAGCGTCCCCCGGGGTTTCCTGTATTCGCCTGAAATATCGGCAATAATGACGTCGGCCCGGCGAAGCTGGAGCAGCGTTAACTCCTGCAACGAGCGGCAATATGTCAATTCAAATTCAGGGAAATGGTTTGACATAACGCTGCCTAGCCCGCTTTGCATCACGGGTACCCTGCTAATTACTACGCCATGCTTACCATTCAATGACAACATAGACCCTCCGTGTCCATTTTTCATTTGATGAGTAACGTTTACACGCATCAAGATTTACGTATTTTCGTCCCTGAGTGTAAGACTGATTAATACAAGCAGAAGATGAGATATGTTCTTAGGTTAAGAAATGCCTAAAACAACGGTAATATCTCACAAAGCACAATTAAATTTAATTGCAAAGACATTAAAAGAACGAAAATATAAAATAAGAATAACTTAATATAAATACTTTATATTTTAGAATATTTAAATCCATCGCATTTATATATTATCGCCTCCGCTTTCGCGAACCGGACGTGAACTGTTTGCAAGAATCTTGATCTGACCCAGAGCAAGGGATACCGCACTTTGTGCTAAAAGTAAGCATTGAGGGCCAACAGGCAAGCGATTCATCAACTCTTCGGGACACTACATGCAGGCAGAAATATCAATGCAGCGTGCCATCACGCGGCTATGTATTCAGTGCGGGCTTTTCCTGCTCCAGCACGGGGCAGAGAGTGCCCTGGTCGAGGAGCTTTCGACGCGTCTGGGGCTGGCATTGGGGATGGATAGCGTCGAAAGCGCGATTTCATCAAACGCCATCGTGCTGACCACCATCAAAGACGGTCAGTGCCTCACCTCTACCCGTAAAAACCACGACCGCGGCATTAACATGCACGTTGTGACCGAAGTACAGCATATCGTCATTCTGGCTGAACATAAGCTTCTCGACCTCAAAGAGATAGAAAAACGATTTAATCAAATCAAGCCATTACGTTATCCGCGCTGGTTGGTGGTGTTAATGGTGGGACTGTCGTGCGCCTGTTTTTGTAAGCTCAATAAAGGGGGCTGGGACGGCGCGTTCGTGACCTTTTGCGCCAGCAGCATTGCCATGTATGTTCGCCAGGTGCTGACGCACCGGCAACTGCACCCACAAATTAACTTCTGCATCACCGCTTTTGTCGCCACGACGGTTTCCGGGCTGCTGCTGCGCCTGCCGCAGTTTGCCAACACGCCCACCATCGCCATGGCCGCCAGCGTGCTCCTTCTGGTGCCGGGCTTCCCGTTAATTAACGCTGTTGCCGACATGTTTAAAGGGCATATCAATACCGGCCTGGCACGCTGGGCGATTGCCAGCCTGCTCACGCTGGCGACCTGCATCGGCGTAGTAATGGCCATGACACTGTGGGGGTTACGCGGATGGGCGTGATAACGTTTCTGCTGGCACTGGCGCAGGACATGTTTCTGGCCGCCATTCCGGCCGTCGGCTTTGCAATGGTGTTCAACGTCCCGCAGCGCGCCCTGCCGTGGTGCGCGCTCCTGGGCGCAATCGGCCATGGTTCGCGAATGATCATGATGACCGCCGGTTTTAATATCGAGTGGTCGACCTTTATGGCCTCCATGCTGGTCGGCAGCATTGGTATTCAGTGGTCGCGCTGGTATCTGGCCCATCCCAAGGTGTTTACCGTCGCGGCCGTCATCCCAATGTTCCCGGGCATTTCCGCTTACACGGCCATGATCTCAGCGGTAAAAATCAGCCACTTTGGCTATACCGAGCCACAAATGATCCTGCTCCTGAGCAACTTTCTTAAGGCCTCTTCTATCGTTGGCGCGCTCTCGATTGGGTTGTCGATCCCAGGACTGTGGCTTTACCGCAAACGCCCGCGCGTTTGATGTTTGTGTTATTTCGCTGCCATGGGGATAATCTCTCTATTCCGTTTAGTGACGATAAGGAAAGGATGTGGCAAACCCTGGCAGCGAACTCCCGGAGCAGCATGAAGAATCCAGCCTGAAGGAGAAAATTTTCCAGAGCGCTATCGCGCTTTTTGCCGAATATGGGTTGAACGGTGCCCGCATGGAGCAAATCGCAGAGAAAGCAGGCACCACTAAACGGATGGTGGTTTACCACTTTAAGAACAAAGAAAATCTTTATCTTCTCGTACTGGAGTATGTTTACACCCAGATACGAAACAGTGAAAAAGCGCTCAGCCTGGCCGCCATGCCGCCGGTAGAAGCGCTGGTTCATCTGGTTGAAGCCACCTTTGACTACCACGCAGACCATCCGGATTACATTCGTATTATCTGCATGGAAAACATGCAGCGTGGTCGCTTCATGCAGCAATCCAGCTACCTGCGCCAGGTCAACCGCAGCGCGCTCGACCTGATCGAAGATATCCTGCATCGTGGAAAGGAAAAGCAGCTGTTCAACCAGACGGTTGAAGCCCGCGATCTCCACCGCCTGATCAGCAGCTTCAGCTTCCACTACGTCGCCAACAGCTACACCTTTACGTTGCTGTTTGAAGAGGGGGCGGATGAAATGGCTCAGCGCCAGCACTACCGTAAAATGGCCGTTCAGGTGGCACTTCGTTATACGTGCCCATAAAATTGCTTGCAATTATATCGCGCACTATCTATATTCATTCCATGGACGCAAAAACGAACGACACCACCAACGCGCTTCTGCTGGATAACCAGCTCTGTTTTGCCCTCTATTCGGCAAACCTGGCGCTTAACAAGCTGTACCGGCAACTGCTGGCACCGCTGAACCTGACCTACCCGCAATACCTGGTAATGCTGGTACTGTGGGAGCAGGATGACATTACGGTGTCGGACATTGGCGAGCGGCTGTTCCTTGACTCTGCCACCCTGACGCCGCTGCTGAAGCGTCTGGAAAGCGCCGGGCTGATCAACCGTCAGCGTTCGCGTAAAGATGAACGTCAGGTCGCCGTTACGCTGAGCGACGCAGGGCGTGAGCTGCAGCAGCTGGCATCCGGGATCCCCCACGCGGTGGGATGCGCAGCACAATGTGATACTGACACGATGCTGGCACTTAAGCAGCAGCTTGAACTTTTGCGACATCAGTTACATCACGCGTAAGGCTATACTTTACGCGTATTTATTTACCTATATATATCGTACGCTATTTAATAGCACACATAAACGTAAGATGAGGAACCTGCCATGTCTTTAGAAAAAGTTGTCTACACTGCCAAAGCAAAAGCAACCGGGGGCCGTGACGGCCGTGCAACCTCTTCCGATGGCGTCCTGGACGTCAAACTGGGTGTGCCAAAAGAGATGGGCGGCATGGGGGGTGAAGTGACCAACCCTGAACAGCTGTTTGCTGCCGGCTACTCCGCCTGCTTCCTGGGCGCAATGAAGTTTGTGGCTGCGCGCGACAAATTTACGCTGCCAAAAGAGGCCTATATCGAAGGTGAAGTCGGGATTGGCCCACTGCCAACCGGTTTTGGTATCGAAGCTAAACTGAACATCCACGTTGAAGGTATGGATCCTGCAGAAGCCAAAAAACTGGTCGATGCGGCGCACATTGTTTGTCCGTACTCTAACGCGACCCGCGGTAACATCGACGTGACCCTGAATATCATCGCGTGATAAATGCCTGATGGCGCTGCGCTTATCAGGCCTACGACTGTAGCCCCGGTAAGCGCAGCGCCACCGGGGAAATCCCCTCCATCCCCTCATCCTCTCTGTGCTACCATAAGCCCATATCACGCCCGTAGTAATCAGTTGAGAAAGCGTTATGTCCTCCAGAATTCTGACCACCAGCATTGCTGGTATTGATGCCTTTATGCGCGATCCCCGTGGTGTGTTGACGCACGCCGAAGGCGGCACGCTTGCGGTGTTGGCCGACAACGCCCCGGCGTTTTACGCCCTCACACCAGAGCGTCTGGCACAGCTTCTGGAGATTGAAGCGCGGTTGTCGCGCCCGGCGAGCGATGTCACACTGGATAACCAGTTCTTTGAAGAGCCAGGTAACGCCCCCGTGACGGTTCCGATGGGAAAATTTGCCCTGTACGCGGGCTGGCACCCGGATGTTGATTTTCAGCGGCAGGCGGCGCTGTGGGGCATTGCGCTGACGCAACCGGCAACCCCTGAAGAGCTTGCCGCCTTTATTGCCTGGTGGCAGGCAGAAGGCAAAGTCTTTACCCACATTCAGTGGCAGCAAAAGCTTGCCCGCCATCTGCAGATTAACCGCGCCAGCAATAACGGCCAGCCCAAACGCGATATCAACGCTTTTTCAGAACCGGATAAACAGATCCCTAATGGATTCCGAGGTGCGAAATGAAAAACGTCGGCGACCTGATGAAACGACTGCAAAAGATGATGCCAGCCAATGTGAAGCCCGCGTTCACTACGGGTGAAGAACTTCTGGCGTGGCAAAAAGAACAGGGTGAGATCCGCGCCGCCGCCCTCGCCCGCGAAAACCGGGCGATGAAAATGCAGCGTACCTTTAACCGCTCCGGTATTCGTCCCCTGCATCAGAACTGCTCGTTCGATAACTATAAAATTGAGACCAACGGGCAGATGAACGCCCTTGCCGCCGCGCGTCAGTATGTGGATGAATTCGACGGCAACATCGCCAGCTTTATCTTCAGCGGTAAGCCCGGCACCGGCAAAAATCACCTGGCCGCCGCCATCTGTAACGAACTGCTTCTGCGCGGGAAATCGGTATTAATTATTACCGTGGCCGATATCATGTCTGCCATGAAAGACACCTTTAGCAACCGCGAAACCAGCGAAGAGCAGCTGCTTAACGATCTGAGCAACGTTGACTTGCTGGTTATCGATGAAATTGGCGTTCAGACCGAATCCCGCTACGAAAAAGTGATCATTAATCAGATTGTCGATCGCCGCTCTTCTTCCAAACGTCCCACCGGCATGCTAACCAACCACAATATCGACGAGATGACCCGCTTACTGGGCGAACGCGTGATGGATCGCATGAAGCTGGGCAACAGCTTGTACGTCATCTTTGACTGGGACAGTTACCGCAGCCGCGTCACCGGTAAAGAGTATTAAGACAGTTCCAGGAATTGCCGGTGGCCCGGAGGTATATACTGGAGCCACTTTCGGCCCAAACGGACCTTTTTTGAGAAAGCCATTATGAAAAAACAGATTCTTTTCAGCACACTTTTAGGCGCCCTGCTGGTCACCGGCATGGCGCACGCCGCATCCTGGCAGGAGTCCCTCTCCAGCGCCGCCAGCGAACTCACCAAAGAGAGCGGCAGCACGCAGGGCGGGCTGTCAGCCTCTTCCCTCACCAGCCTGCTGGGCAACAGCTCCCAGAGCCTGAGCGCGGGCACCATGAACAACGCGGCGGGTATTCTGGAATACTGTGCGAAGCAAAAGCTGGCGTCCGTCACCGATGCGCAAAATGTGAAAAACCAAGTGCTGGGTAAGCTGGGTCTGGATACCCAGGAGCAGAAAGCCGACACCAACTACATGGACGGCATTCAGGGTCTGCTGAACGCGCAAAATGGCCAGCAGCTGAATCTGAGCACCCTGGGCAACTCATCTCTGGCGAAACAGGTGAAAACCAAAGCCTGCGATCTGGTGCTGAAACAAGGCGTTAATTTCATCTCCTGATCGGCCCCATTTCCTGCCACAACACGCCGCGTTTAATACGTTAGTCTTGCAACGCGGCGTGAAACCGGCATTTTCCCCTTCTGCCCTCGTCTCAGCATCCGTACAACAGGATGCGACCGCCTTCAAAAAAACGATTTTCTAAACCAATTCCTAACAACGGCACACTTTCGTGACACTAAAATTGCAGCTTAGCGACATCGCCATTACATTGTATTACCCAAAAAATAATCAATTAGCCAGCGAAGCACCTGGCGTCATGAGGATATGCTGTTGTCAGAGTTAATGTCCCTTGCCCTTTTTCTTGCCTCCATCGGCGTTTACGCCTGGAAAGCAGGCCGTAACACGTGGTGGTTTGTCGCCACGCTGGTGGTGCTCGGCATTTTTATTGTTTTAAACATTACGCTCTACGCCAGCGACTACTTTACCGGCGACGGTATCAACGATGCAGTGCTCTACACGCTGACCAATAGCCTGACGGGCGCGGGCGTGGGTAAATACATTCTCCCCGGTCTGGGGCTGGTGATGGCTTTGGTGGTGATTTTTGGTACGCTCGCCTGGGTCCTGCGCCGCCGCCGTCATCTTCCGCACCACCATGGCTACAGCCTGCTGGCGCTTTTCCTTGCGCTGGCCTCCGTGGATGCCAGCCCGGCGTTTCACCAGATCACCGAGCTGGTGAAATCCCAGTCGCGCGACGGCGATCCAGATTTCGTGGCGTACTATAAAGAGCCATCGAAAACGATCGCTAACCCGAAGCTTAATCTGGTGTATATCTACGGCGAGAGCCTGGAGAGAACCTATTTCGATAACGATGCCTTCCCGAACCTGACGCCGGATCTGGGCGCCCTGAAAAACGAAGGTCTCGACTTCAGCCACACCATGCAACTCCCCGGCACCGATTACACCATCGCCGGGATGGTCGCCTCCCAGTGCGGCATCCCTCTGTTTGCCCCCTTTGAAGGCAACGCCTCGGCCTCTATGTCGAGCTTCTTCCCGCAAAATATCTGCCTGGGCGACATCCTGAAAAACTCCGGCTATGAGAACTATTTTGTGCAGGGAGCCAACCTGCGCTTTGCCGGAAAAGATGTGTTCCTCAAATCCCACGGCTTTGACCATCTGTACGGTTCAGAAGAGTTAAAAGCGACGGTCGCCGACCCCACCTACCGCAACGACTGGGGCTTCTACGACGATACCGTGCTGGATGAGACCTGGAAAAAATTCGAAGAACTTTCCCGCGCCGGGAAACGCTTCTCCCTCTTTGCCCTGACAGTGGATACCCACCATCCTGACGGTTTCGTCTCACGCACCTGCAAGCGCAAACGTTACGACATTGACGGCAAAAGCAATAAATCCTTCAGCGCCGTCACCTGTAGTCAGGAGCATATCGCCGCATTGGTTCACAAAATAAAAGCCTCGCCGTATTTCAAAAACACGGTGATCGTCGTCTCTTCTGACCATCTGGCGATGAAAAACAGCGCGTGGGATCAGCTAAACAAACAGGATCGCAGCAATCTGTTCTTCGTTCTGCGCGGCGACAAACCGCAGCAGGAGGTGATCGCCACCAAACGCAACTCCATGGATAACGGCGCCACCGTGCTGGATATCCTCGGCGGAGACAATTTTATTGGCCTGGGCCGCAGCACGCTGTCAGGACAATCGCTGTCCGAAGTGTTCCTCAACATGAAGGAAAAAATCCTCGCCTGGAAGCCGGATATCATCCGCCTGTGGAATTTCCCGAAAGAGATGAAAGACTTCACCATCGATCAGGATAAAAAAACGATCGCCTTCTCTGGCAGCAACTTCCGCCTGCCGTTGCTACTGCGCGTGTCGGATAACCGCGTTGAGCCGCTGCCCGAAAGCGAATACTCGGCACCGTTGCGCTTCCAGCTGGCTGATTTTGCCCCGCGCGATAACTTTGTCTGGGTCGACACCTGTTACAAAATGGGCCAGCTCTGGTCACAGCCGCTGGCGCTGTCTACCGACTGGTGCGTCTCTCAGGGGCAGCTTGGCGGGGAGCAAACCGTGCAGCACGTGGACAAAGCGGTGTGGAAGGGGAAAACCGCGTTCAGGGATACGGTTATCGATACCGCCCGCTATCAGCACAACGTCGACATGCTGAAAATCGTCGACAACGATATTCGCTATAAAGCCGACAGCTTTATCTTCAACGTTGCCGGTGCGCCGGAAGAGGTTAAACAGTTCAGCGGTATCTCTCGTCCGGAGTCCTGGGGTCGCTGGTCCAACGCACAGCTGGGCAATGAGGTAAAAATTGAGTATGCCCATCCGCTGCCGGCGCAGTTCGACCTGGTGATTACAGCCAGAGCGTACGGACCCAACGCGAATAAGCCCGTGTCGGTGCGCGTGGGCGGAGAGGAGCAGACGCTGACGCTTGGTAACGACGTAAGCACTCACACGCTGCATTTCACCAATCCATCGCGCAGCAATACTTTAGTGATTGTGCCACCAGACCCGCAGTCCACTAATGAAGGGAATATTCTCGGCCACTCCCCGCGCCAGCTCGGGATTGGTATGGTCGAAATTAAAATTGTCAGCAAGCAAGGCTAACGCATGCCCCGCCCGGCATCCTGCCGGGCGGTTATGAAAATAAAAAATCCTTTATAAAGATTATAAATTAGATAAAAACGCTTTATAAAGGCAATTTTTATTTATAAATATCCCGATAAAATCACCTTTAATAAAATATACCACTCCTGAAACCACTACGGAGCGGTATACACTTTTATCATGCTAACCGGCTATAAGTTCGAGTCCATCCGGGCACTGCGCAGTGAAAATGTGATTGCCTGGGAGGTACTGTCCACGGCAAAGCCCCACGTCAATCTTGAAGACTACTTTAGCTCAATGCCTTCTACACAGCGTAAAGAACACTTCTTTGCGCAGCTTCGCCATATCATGTCTTGCGAAGAAGGCGACAAGTATTACCTCAACGCGACATCGGATTTACTGCTGGAACCGGACTTCCTCGACAGGCTGAAAGAAGAAACCGCCTGCCCGGAGAGGCTGGCTATCGAAGTTACCGATCTCCATACGATGGTACAACTCGACGATATGCAAAGCCGCTCCCTGCGAACAGGTATCGCAATGCTCCATCTGTGGGGCGTTGAAGTGTGGGCGGACGACGTCGGCGAAGACATTCTTCCCGAGCTGCTTGCCAGCCAGATCCGCTTCTGCGGCGTCAAAATTGACAAACATACCTTCTGGAGCGGACGTACCGAGCAGGCTAAGTTCCTGCACCTCACCCGCCAGTACAAGCGTGTCGCCAGTAAGGTACTCATAGAAGGCATCGAAACCGCGGGCGATTTCGCGCTGGCCCGCGCCAGCGTGGCCGACTACGGCCAGGGTTATCTGTGGGGCATGAAATGACGCCTTTCATCCCGAATGCCGGCTATCAGGTCATCGTTCTGAGCAGCAACGCGTTTTTGTGGCTCGGCCTCCATTCGATAGTATCGACGGCCGTGTCCCCCCGTCCTGAAGCGTACTGGATCAATAACGTTACTCCAGAAGGGCTTCAGCGTTTGCAGGAACTGTTCAGCACGCACGTCGGGCAGAGCTGGCTGTTATTTACGGATACGGCCAGGGTCAACGACATTAACACCCTGCCAGGCAATGAGCGGATCAGAGTGGTCCCGGGAAATGTGTCCCTTGCCCAACTAAGCCACTGCTTTAGCGACATGGCCTTCTCTTTAGAAAATACCGCCACGCTCACGTACCAGGAAATGCGGGTTTGCATGCTGATTCAAAAAGGGTTCAGCCCGGTGCGTATCGCACAAATCCTTAATAAGTCACCGAAAACGATCTACACCCACAAGCGTAACGCGATGAAAAAATTTTGCTGTCAGAACCTGGCGGAATTCTATCGAAAACTCTGCCTGCTGGACGCTCTGGCCACTTCTTTGTAATTGCACTGTTATTCACGTCAGGAAATAAGATCATGAAAATTATCTCCACTGCTGTATGTTGCTCCGCTCTCCTGCTTCCTGCCGCTGCGATCGCCGCAGACAGTACCGCAAGCGCGACGATGCACGTTTCACTTGAGGTAGTAAAATCCTGCACCCTCAAAGCCAACGACCTCAATTTCTCACGCCACGGGTCGGATGAATCAAACGAAATTCAGGCCAAAACGCAGGTCGATATTGTCTGTACCAACGGTACGCCGTTCACGCTCTCCGCCACCAGCAACGATAGCAGCGAAAACGGCACCTTCTGGCTGAAGCCGGAAAACGGTGAAACGGGCGCACAGAAGATAGCGTGGAAACTCTTTGCCGATGAGAGCAAACAGACGCAAATCACCAGCACCGATGGGCTGACCGATACCGGCAACGGCATGGCGCAGGAAGAGACGCTGTATGGCGTTATTGACGCAGGGGCGCTGACGACCGCGCAAGCGGGCGCCTACAGCGACGATGTCACCTTAAATCTGGTGTATTGATCATGCGACGCTGTCTTCCCTGCTTCATTCTGTGGTTCCTGATGCTGACGCTGCTGTCGCGCTACGCGCTGGCCGCCACGCTTCAGGTGGCCCCCGTGACGCTCGATCTCCAGAGCGGTCAAAGAGCATCCGCCGTCTACCTCACGAACAGCGGCAAAGCGGCCATCCATGCTCAGATACGGGTTTACGAATGGACCCAGCAAAACGGCAAAGATGTGTTAACGGCCACCGACAAGGTGGTCAGCAGCCCCGCGATGACCTCCCTGGCGCCGGGCCAGCAGCAGCTGGTGCGCATCATCATTATGGAGCCCGGCATCCGTGAACAGGAGCAAAGTTACCGCCTGGTCATTGATGAACTGCCGGATGCAACGTCCCGTGCGGCCAATCCCAACGCGGTGCACTTTCTGCTGCGCTACTCGATTCCCGTCTTTATTGCCGGAAACCAGAATATGCCCGTCAGCCGCGATGCCCTGAGCTGCGAACAGGCGGAGTCCCCGGGAACGATCCGCTGCTATAACGCCGGAAACAGCCATATTCGCCTGAGCCACCTGCAGGCCCTGACGGCCAGCGGGCAGGTTGTGGGATCGGTGAAAGGGCTGGCGGGCTATGTGCTGCCGGGACAGACCGCGCTTGTGACACTTAAGCAGGCTTCACACCACACGCTCAGCGCACTGCGCGCCTATCTCAATGATGAACACCATGCCAGCCAGCTCCCCCTGCGCCCGCTCGCTACTCGCGCTCCTGCTTTGGCTAACGCTCATGCTGACAGCTCAGGCTGAACCCGCCGCCGACACCGTACAATGGCTGGCCATCACGGTGAATCACGCTCCTCGAGGGGAGCTGTGGGCCTGCCGGGTAGTGGGTGAAGCGCTGTGGATTGACCGCGGCGACCTCAAAAAGCTGGGGCTTCGCGTCCCGGATGACCACAGCGAGTGGGTTGAACTGACGTCCCTGCCGGGCCTGAAGGTCAGTCTTGATTTACATGCTCAGCAGGTCTCCCTTACCGCCGACGCAAAGGCGCTCGACGGCCAGCAGCGCCTGACTATCGAGAGGCCGACCGCGCAGTATCGCTATCCCGAGGCGCAGCCCATCAGCGCGTTTACGCTCGGGTATGCCCTTTATGCCAGCGATTCCCAGGGGAACCGCCAGCTCAACGCGCAGACCTCGCTGACCGCATCCGGGGCGCTTCCCGGCACCTTCAGCAGCAGCTTTTCAAGCCATGCGGGGGAGGAAAACAGCGCGGGCCGACCCAGCCACACGCGTCTTGAAACCCGCTGGCAGTGGGACAACGCAGACTCGCTGACCAGCCTGGCGCTGGGTGACAGCATCACCACGGGCACCCGCTGGAGCCGGCAGGTACGTTTTGGCGGTCTGCACTGGGCGCGGAATTTTGAGCTTGATCCGCAGCTCAACACCGAACCGCGCAGCCGCTACAGCGACACTGCCGTCCTGCCTTCAACGGTCGATCTTTACATCGACGGGCTTAAGCAGAGCAGCCAGCACGTGACGCCGGGGGATTTTCTGCTGGATACCCTGCCCTCCTTCACCGGAAGCGGACAAGCGCAGGTGGTCATTACCGATATCAACGGTCAGCGTCGCACCGTACAGCTCGATCTCTACGGTGCGCCTGGGATGCTGGCGGAAGGGCTCAGCAGCGGCTCACTGGATATCGGCTGGATGCGGCAGAACTACGCCCTGCGATCCAATGACTATGCCCCCACTCCTGTGCTCGACGCGGGCTGGCGCTATGGGGTAAGTAACCAGCTGACGCTGGCGCTGCACACCGAACAGCAGAGCAAACTGCGCAATGTCGGGACAGGCGTCGACTGGCTGATCTCACCCGACATAGGGATTGTCAGCCAGCATGTTGCCCTGAGCGACAGCCCCTACGGTCTGGGAAAACAGTGGGGCCTTGGCTGGCAATGGAACGGCAGCGGGACGGGCTTATCTGCCAGCACCGTCCGTACTGATGCCGATTTTGCCGATAACGCCCGCACGATCGGTGCCCTGCCGGTCAGACGCAGCGATAGCGTCTGGCTAAGCCACTCCGTGCCCCATTTCGGTACCGTAGGCGCAGGCTGGGTACAGCAAAACATTCAGGGCAACAAACAGCGCTACCTCAACGCCTCCTGGTCCGTCTCGCTGCCTGCCCACCTATCCACCACGCTGAGCTATACCCGTTCGTTTACGGATGCGTCGAGTAACGTTCAGCTTATGCTCTCGGTCCCGTTAGGCCGTGCGGATACCCTCTCCGTTCAGACCAGCCGCGAGACGTCGCGCATGGATTATCGCCACCAGCCGGACGATCGGCTCGGCGGCTGGTCATGGCAGCTGGGACAAAGCGTTGGTGAGCGCCGGGATACCTATGCGGACGTGGGCTATCTGGGTCATGCCGGTGAATGGCACGTCGGGCTGGAGCAAGGCGCGAAGCTGGGCAACCAGTACGCCTCAGCCGAAGGCAGCCTGACGCTGCTGGATGGCAGCCCTCATGCCCTGCGCTACAGCCAACAGAGCCTGGCGCTGGTCTCCACCCACGGCGTTGGACACGTGCCGGTCATGCTGGAAAACCGCCCGGCAGGCGAAACCGATGAAAACGGTTATCTGCTGCTGACCGACCTGCCGCAATACCACAGCAGCAAAGTCAGTATCAATCCGCTGGATCTCCCTGCCGATGTGATGGCCCCCGTCACCGACATAGATGCCAGACCGGGCAACGGCAGCGCGGTAAAGGTCGATTTTAACGTCCATCACGCCGTGACGGTTCAGGCCCGGCTGGTCGACAGCCGCCATAAGCCGCTCCCGCTGGGCAGCATCGTTTCAACGCCACGCGGCGCGACCATCGTCGGACGTGACGGTTTCATCTGGCTTGAAGATCCGCCCCTGCCGGGTGAACTGGTGGTGAAAACCGGCGAGGGGGAGTGTCGGGTCACACTTCCGGCCCCGCGCGCCGCGTCATCAATACAGAATATTGGAGAACAACTGTGTCATTAAAAGCACCGTTATTGCTGCTGCTCGTGCTGTCCATGAAAGCGATGGCGGCAGCATGCTGGATAACCTCACCCGCCGCCATTAACTTTGGCAGCGTCGTGGCGGGCAATGCCGCCTCGACCAACACCGAGGTGAAATTTAGCTGTCAGGCCGACAATAACGGCACGCTGGAATATATCAACGTCTGCCTGAGCAGCATGGATGCTCCGCCCTTTCAGATGCTCTCGACCGGGGACCAGGAGGGGAAACAGTACTCCCTGCTCTTCCGCCTGTTTAACGGCGTCGCGCATTCTCAGGAGCTGGGCCCCGCCAGCGGCGGGGATCTCATTCAGCAGACCCTGACTGCACAAAGCAATACCAGCATCAGCGGTAGCTTTCCGCTTATCGCCACCCTCCTGCCGGGACAAAACCAACTGCCGGCGTACCACTATTACAACTACAACATGAATCTGCGCATCGCCTGGCACAGCGCCACCCGTCAGGATGCGCTGCAAAATTGCTCGGACGGCTCCGCGGAGGGCGAGCAGGTGCAGGGCGGCACCAACGCGCAGGCCGAAATCAGCCAGGGGTGCTACATAGAACGCGTCACCCCGCTTAACTTCGGCACGCTGAGCAGCACCGCCACGCTGCGCCCAACGCGTTCCACGGCAACACTCACCACGCGCTGCCCGGCCGGCACGGCGTTTACCCTTGCTATGGGCAACGGCAACCATGCCAGCGGCAATCAGCGGCAGCTTTGCAACGACGAAGGCCAGTGCCTGCGCTATGGGCTCTGGCAGGATGCCGCGGCCACGCAACGCTGGGGCGATTGGCGCAGCGGGGATGCGCTGGTCGTCGCCCATCCCACAGGCGGCACCCAGAGCTTCACCGTTTATGGAGAAGTCCCGGCCCAGCCTCTGAGCGGTACGGGGGAGTTTATTGACGACGTGATAATTACGCTGACTTATTAAACGACTCAAAAAACCGTCTGGATCAATGTTATCGGTAACAATGACGCTAAAATAGCCAGCAGCTCTGCTTAGAAGATGTAAACACCTTCTCTTTTTTTTTCATTATCTCTGTCTGTTTTACAACAAATTATGAAATACCTGCTTGCTGACGCCATCGTCTACAACGACGAGGACGGTTCTGTTTCTCTTATCAATGCGCCGGATGAGGATGCGCAGATCCTCACCTGCACGGCCAATACCATCCTGAAGTTGCTGGTCCAGCATCATGGGAACGTGGTTGAACGGGACACCTTTCTCCATGAGGTCTGGGATCGACGTGGGCTCCAGGGATCGAACAACTCGTTAAACCAGTACATCAGTATTTTGCGCAAAATGCTGGCAAGCCTGCTTCCCGACGCGTTGTTTATCGTCACGGTCCCCAAGACGGGTTTTATGCTCAGCGCCGACGTCACGGTAACGGCCCAGGAGGAAGCGCCCCCGGCCGCCAAAACGGCGAAACCGGCATGGCGCGTTCGACCGGAATGGCTGTTCTGCGGCACGCTTACCCTGGCGATCGTGACGCTGTGTCTCTGGATAACGGCGATCAAGCCAGCAAACCCGCAGAGGGAGATCCATCTGCTGACCCATATCGGCACCTGTCCGGTCTACACCTTTACGCCGCTGGCGGATGTGTTTCACGAGAAGGCGATTGCCCTGGCGCAAACCCTGCAGCAGGACGGCCATCTGCCGTGTCTGAAAAATTCCATTTTCTATATGCACATCCAGAGAACGCTTTTTTACGGCCACGAAGGGAGGCTGGTGCTTTCCCAGTGTTCCCTCACGCAGGATAAAGCGAGCACCTGCCGTACGCTTTACTATTACGAGTGGTGATATGCGACATATCAAAATTTGGCTCATTCTGATCTTTAACCTGATGCTAACCGGCGCCGCGCTGGCGTGGTATTTCTACACGCCTCCGCTGTCGGTGGCCTGCGACGGTAACCTGACCTTCTCCGACAGACGCGACAATCACGATTTCACGTTTGATGGGGAGATCATCATGCGGTTCCACCCCGACAAAACCGGGTACATCACCCTAAACGGCAACGTCGAGAACGCCCCGCAAAATTGGGAAGTGTCCCGGCAGGAGATGTTTAAATGGCGGCACGTGGAGGGGGAACTCTATGAAATCATCATTCAAAAAGTGGAGCGTTTTAGCCACGACGCGATGCCGCCCGGCGTGTTTGAAAAATACGTGGCCGGCCTGACGCTGGGGAAAAAAAGGCTCCTGACGATAGAGCGCACGCCGCATGATGCGCTGGTAATTAGCAACTTTTACTCGCCGGTGCTGGTCTGCTCGGAATAATGTCGGGAGGTCAGGCTATACTTCCCGCCATGAACATTTACATTCGCCCCACCACCTGCGACGACATCGCCACTCTGCCCGCACTTGAACGCGCGGCGGGCCAGCGTTTTCGGGATTACCCGGAACTCGCCTGGCTTGCAGAGGGCGATGTCATTTCCGCTGAGCAGCATCTCGACTACGCCGGTCGTGGTTTGAGCTGGCTGGCGCTGGCCAACGACCAGCCGGTCGGTTTTATCCTCGCAGAGACGCACGCTTCGTCGCTGTTTATTGTAGAGCTCTCGGTTCATCTGGACTGGCAGGGAAAAGGGATCGGTCGGCGGCTCATCGCCTGTGTGGCTGACCATGCCCGCAAAGGGGGGCTGACATCGCTGACGTTGACGACATTCCGGGACGTGCCGTGGAATGCGCCCTTCTATGCGCGGCTGGGGTTTGAATACGTCACAGACCTCACGCATGAGCTGCGTCAGAAAAGGGAAGAAGAGGCAACGCACGGTTTAGCGTATGAATCGCGCTGCGCCATGCGCCTGCCTCTGTAGTATCACCGGGTCTACAAAAACCATGCACCGTCATTCCGTAAGCCGGGTAAGGCGAAGCCGCCACCCGGCACCACACACGGCGTCAGAAGGTTTCCCAGTTATCACCGGCATCGGCAGTCGCGGTTTTACGCGTCATCACCGGCGCGGACATGGTTTTTGCGGAAGCGAACTCACGTGCTTTCATCTGCTCCTGCTGAATGCGGAATACCGCGACGGCCTGCGTCAGACGGCTCGCCTGCTCTTCCAGCGCCGCAGCGGCAGCAGCAGACTCTTCCACCAGCGAGGCGTTCTGCTGGGTCACGCGATCCATCTCCGCCACCGCCAGGCCGACCTGATCGATACCACGGCTCTGCTCGTCAGACGCAGAGGCGATTTCACCCATGATGTCGGTCACGCGGGTCACCGCATTAACGATTTCACCCATCGTTTCACCGGCGCTTTCCACCAGCGTTGAGCCCACTTCCACGCGACCCACCGAGTCTTCAATCAGGCTCTTGATCTCACGGGCCGCCTGGGCGCTGCGCTGGGCCAGGTTACGCACTTCGCCTGCCACGACGGCAAATCCGCGCCCCTGCTCACCGGCACGTGCCGCTTCAACCGCCGCGTTCAGTGCCAGAATATTGGTCTGGAAGGCAATGCCGTCAATCACGCTGATAATATCGGCAATTTTCTGCGAACTGCCGGCGATGTCACGCATGGTTTGCACCACGTTATCCACCACTTTACCGCCTTTCTGCGCGGTTTCAGACGCGCTCAGCGCCAGGTTGCTGGCCTGACGGGCATTCTCGGCGTTCTGCTTCACGGTCGCCGTCAGCTGCTCCATGCTGGCTGCAGTCTCTTCCAGGGAAGCGGCCTGCTGTTCGGTACGGGAAGACAGGTCGTTATTACCCATCGCGATTTCGCTCGCGCCGCTGTAGATGGCGTTTGCGCCGTTACGCACGTCACCGACGGTACGCACCAGCTCGCCCTGCATATGACGCAGCGAGTCGGCCAGCTCCCCCATCTCGTTAGCGCCTTCCACTTCAATGCGCTTCACCAGATCGCCGCTGGCGATATGGCGGATATTGTCGATCAGACGGGTCAGCGGAGAGATTAACGCCTGCTTGATACCCAGCCACACGGCCACGATAACCACCAGCACCACAATCAGCACGCTAATCAGCACCCAGATCGCCTGGCTGTAAGAGCTGTTACTGTTTTCTACCGCCATCTGATACAGCTTGTCGTTCTGCAGCAGGTAGTTCACGTACTGCTTCTCAAAACCATCCTGATAGCTCTGGGTCGGTTGATCAAAGAAAGCGTTGATTTTGCCAGCGCCCAGCAGCTGAATCAGCTCCGCCAGCGCGCCGTGATAAATCTCGTAGTTACGCTTAATTTCCATCGCTTCAGCGTCACTCTGACGTGGATCGCGCGGCAGGGTCTCGTAGGCAGCCCAGTTTTTTTCCGCCTGTTTCAGAGACACAGAGGCAATTTGCATCAGATCGTTCACGGTCGCGCCGCTGCCGATATTGTTCTGATCCATCATGTAGCGGATGCCCGCACGGTTCAGGGTGTTACGGGTTTGCAGCAACGCCACCCAGCTGGCGTTCAGCGTGGATTGTTGCTGGCGAATGGTTTGCAGGACGGTGAAATTCTCTTTGTCATGCTTCAGGGCATTGAAGAAAAGGCCACCGGAGGTCAGTTGTAAAAGGCCAAATATCGCTAAAACCAGCATTAAGCTGGTGACAATCTTGATACGGTTTAACATGTTTTCTCTTCCTTCAGACAGATACAGAATTTTCGGCCTGGAAAGGGAAAACTTTACGAAAATCATCCTTTAATTTGTGGTTTTTACTCTTCGTCACGCGCTGCGATATGGCGATTTCCCAGCTCAATAAACTCCTCAAGCAGCGCCGTGAGCTGTTTCATCTTCTCCGGCGTGTACTCTGCCTCAATTTGCTGATACGCCTCTTCCACCTGCGCCTGGGCATGCGCATACAGCGCGTTGCCCTCTTTGGTCAGCGACACGTACAGCTTGCGCTGGTCATTGACTGGTTTTAAGCGCAACACCAGACCGTCGCGCTCCATGCGCGTCAGAATGCCCGTCAGGCTCGGGCGCAATATGCAGGTCCGAAACGCCAGATCGTGGAAATCCATCGAGGGATGTTCAGCCAGCACACGCACAATGCGCCATTGCTGCTCGGTCAGGTTATGCCGCTTCACAATCGGGCGGAAGTAGGACATCGCCGCTTCCCGCGCCTGCAACAGGGCGATAGTTAATGAATCATGCATAGCCACTCCCGCTCATTGTTAACAAATAAACAATTGAAAATTGATGTTTTTATCAACAGCCATTTTAGCTTCGAAAAGTCTAACAGAAACAACACCATTTTTTTAACTCGATGATAAATATATCATTTAAAAATAAAGTGTAAATTTATTGTTATTCATATCACAAATTCTTCACTTCTGATTGCGAAATAAACAGCAAAAGCATAAAACCAGATCATTAACATATTAACGAAATCAAAAACCGGCTATCCGGTCTGAGGAGTATGTCAATGAAAGGTACTGTTTTTGCCGTGGCGCTGAACCACCAAAGCCAGCGCGATGCCTGGGCGGAGGCGTTTGAAAAAGCCCCCTACAACACCCCGCCGAAAACCGCGGTGTGGTTTATCAAGCCGCACAACACGGTGATCCGTGCAGGTGAACCGATCCCATTCCCGCAGGGCGAAACAGTGCTGAGTGGCGCAACGGTCGCGCTGGTGGTGGGCAAAACGGCCAGCAAAGTCCGCGTGGAAGAGGCAGCGGCCTACATCGCCGGGTACGCGCTGGCCAACGAGGTAAGCCTGCCGGAAGAGAGCTTTTATCGCCCGGCGATCAAAGCCAAATGCCGCGACGGTTTTTGTCCGCTGGGGGAGCTGGTCACCGTGGACAACGTGGACAACCTGACCATCATCACTGAAATTAACGGTCGCGAAGCGGACCACTGGAACACCGCCGGGCTGCAGCGCAGCGCCGCCGAACTGCTGAGTGCCCTGAGCGAGTTCGCTACCCTGAATCCGGGGGATGCGATATTGCTCGGTACGCCGCAAAGCCGCGTCGAGATCCGCCCGGGCGATCGGGTACGCATCCTGGCGAAAGGGTTCCCGGCGCTGGAAAACCCGGTGGTGGATGAGCGCGACGTGGCCATCGCACACGGTGCACATCCTCACCCCACGCTGTTCGCCCTCGGCCTGAACTACGCCGATCACGCCAGCGAGCTGGCATTCACGCCTCCGACCGAGCCGCTGGTGTTTATCAAAGCACCTAACACCTTTAATGGCGACAACCAGACCTCGGTGCGCCCGAACAACGTTGAGTACATGCACTACGAGGCTGAGCTGGTGGTGGTCATCGGCAAAACCGCGCATAAGGTCAGTGAAGCCGAGGCGATGGATTTTGTTGCGGGCTACACGGTCTGTAACGACTACGCCATTCGTGACTATCTCGAAAACTACTACCGCCCGAATCTGCGGGTCAAAAGCCGCGACGGGTTAACCCCCATCAGCCCCAACATCGTGCCGAAAGCGGCCATTCCTGATCCGCACAACTTAACCCTGCGCACCTTCGTCAACGGTGAATTACGTCAGGAAGGGACCACGGCGGATCTGATCTTCAGCATCCCGTACCTGATTGCATACCTGAGCGATTTCATGACCCTGCAGCCGGGCGACATGATCGCCACCGGCACGCCGAAAGGGTTATCCGACGTGGTGCCGGGGGATGAAGTGGTGGTGGAAGTGGAAGGCGTGGGTCGCCTGGTAAACCGGATTGTGAGTGAGGAGACGGCAAAATGAAAAAGATTAACCACTGGATCAACGGCAAGAATGTGGCGGGAAGCGACTACTTCCACACCACCAACCCGGCTTCCGGCGAGGTGCTGGCAGAAGTCGCCTCCGGCGGGGAAGCGGAAATCCATCAGGCCGTGGCGGCAGCAAAAGAGGCATTTCCAAAGTGGGCCAACCTGCCGATGAAAGAGCGTGCGCGCCTGATGCGTCGCCTGGGGGATCTGATTGACCAGAACGTGCCGGACATTGCCGCCATGGAGACCGCCGACACCGGCCTGCCCATCCACCAGACCAAAAACGTGCTTATCCCGCGCGCCTCGCACAACTTCGAATTCTTCGCCGAAGTGTGCCAGCAGATGAACGGCAAAACCTACCCGGTTGACGACAAGATGCTGAACTACACCCTTGTGCAGCCGGTGGGCGTCTGCGCGCTGATATCGCCGTGGAACGTGCCGTTTATGACCGCCACCTGGAAGGTCGCACCGTGCCTGGCGCTGGGGAATACCGCCGTGCTGAAGATGTCTGAACTCTCCCCACTGACCGCCGACCGTCTGGGCGAGCTGGCGCTGGAGGCGGGTATTCCGGCGGGCGTGCTGAACGTGGTGCAGGGCTACGGCGCCACGGCAGGCGATGCGCTGGTGCGCCATCACGACGTGCGGGCCGTCTCCTTCACCGGCGGCACCGCCACCGGGCGCAATATCATGAAAAACGCCGGACTCAAGAAGTACTCCATGGAGCTGGGCGGCAAATCCCCGGTGCTGATTTTTGACGATGCCGACATTGAGCGCGCGCTGGACGCCGCCCTGTTCACCATCTTCTCCATCAACGGCGAGCGCTGCACTGCGGGCTCGCGCATTTTCATCCAGCAGAGCATCTACCCGGAATTCGTCAAACGCTTCGCCGAGCGCGCCAACCGTCTGCGCGTGGGCGACCCGACCGATCCGAACACCCAGATTGGCGCGCTGATTAGCCAACAGCACTGGGAGAAAGTCTCCGGCTATATCCGCCTGGGCATTGAGGAGGGCGCAACCCTGCTGGCAGGCGGCCCGGACAAACCGACCGATCTGCCCGCCCACCTGAAAGGCGGTAACTTCCTGCGCCCGACCGTGCTGGCGGATGTCGACAACCGCATGCGCGTGGCGCAGGAGGAGATCTTCGGCCCGGTAGCCTGCCTGCTGCCGTTTAAGGACGAAGCGGAGGGCCTGCGTCTGGCCAACGATGTGGAGTACGGCCTGGCGTCGTACATCTGGACCCAGGACGTCAGCAAAGTGCTGCGTCTGGCGCGCAATATCGAAGCGGGCATGGTGTTCGTGAATACCCAGAACGTGCGCGACCTGCGCCAGCCGTTTGGCGGCGTGAAGGCCTCCGGTACCGGGCGCGAAGGCGGCGAGTACAGCTTCGAGGTGTTTGCGGAGATGAAGAACGTCTGCATCTCGATGGGCGACCACCCGATTCCAAAGTGGGGGATCTGACCATGGGTAAATTAGCGTTAGCGGCAAAAATCACCCACGTGCCGTCGATGTATCTCTCTGAGCTGCCGGGCAAAAACCACGGCTGCCGTCAGGGTGCCATCGACGGACATAAAGAGATTAGCAAGCGCTGCCGTGAGCTGGGCGTCGACACCATCATCGTTTTCGACACCCACTGGCTGGTGAACAGCGCGTATCACATCAACTGTGCGGACCATTTTTCGGGCGTCTACACCAGCAACGAGCTGCCGCACTTTATCCGCGACATGACCTACGACTACGACGGCAACCCGGAACTCGGGCAACTGATCGCCGACGAAGCGGTGAAGCTCGGCGTGCGCGCCAAAGCGCACAACATCCCGAGCCTGAAGCTGGAGTACGGCACGCTGGTACCGATGCGCTATATGAACGCGGATAAGCACTTCAAAGTGGTCTCCATCTCGGCGTTCTGCACGGTTCATGACTTCGCCGACAGCCGCCGGCTGGGCGAGGCCATCGTCAGCGCCATCGAAAAGTATGACGGCACCGTGGCTGTGCTGGCCAGCGGCTCGCTGTCGCACCGCTTTATCGACGACCAGCGCGCGGAAGAAGGGATGAACAGCTACACCCGCGAATTCGACCGCCAGATGGACGAGCGGGTGGTGAAGCTGTGGCGCGAAGGCCAGTTCAAAGAATTCTGCAGCATGCTGCCGGAGTACGCCGACTACTGCTACGGCGAGGGCAACATGCACGACACGGTGATGCTGCTGGGGATGCTCGGCTGGGACAAATACGACGGCAAGGTGGAGTTTCTCACCGAGTTGTTCGCCAGCTCCGGTACCGGCCAGGTGAACGCCGTTTTCCCGCTACCCGCATAAGGAGCCACCATGCCGCATTTTATTGCTGAATGTACCGACAACATCCGCGAGCAGGCCGACCTGCCGGGGCTGTTCGCCAAAGTGAACGAGGCGCTGGCCGCCACGGGCATTTTTCCCCTCGGCGGCATCCGCAGCCGCGCCCACTGGCTGGATACCTGGCAGATGGCGGACGGCAAGCAGGATTACGCCTTTGTGCATATGACGCTGAAGATTGGCGCCGGACGCAGCCTGGAGAGCCGCGAGGCAGTGGGGGAGATGCTGTTTGCGCTGATCAAAGCGCATTTTGCCGACCTCATGGCCGCCCGCTATCTGGCGCTGTCGTTTGAGCTCGACGAGCTGCACCCGACGCTCAATTACAAACAAAACAACGTACACGCGTTGTTTACGTAGTACCGGCACGGTCTGTCCCCTCTCCCACTGGGAGAGGGGGATAAAAACATAAAACAGGATATCGCCATGCTCGACAAACACACCCATACCCTGATCGCTCATCGTCTGCATCAGGCGGAGCAGTCCCGGGAGCAGATCCGCGCGATCTCGCTGGAGTACCCGGCGATCACGATTGAAGACGCCTACGCCGTACAGCGCGAATGGGTGAATCTGAAAATCGCCGAAGGCCGCGTGCTGAAAGGCCACAAGATCGGCCTCACCTCAAAAGCGATGCAGGCCAGCTCGCAGATCAGCGAGCCGGACTACGGTGCGCTGCTGGACGATATGTTCTTCCATGACGGCAGCGACATCCCCGTCGATCGCTTTATCGTCCCGCGCATTGAAGTGGAGCTGGCGTTCGTGCTGGCAAAACCGCTGCGCGGCCCGAACTGCACGATCTTTGACGTCTACAACGCCACGGATTACGTGATCCCCGCGCTGGAGTTGATCGACGCCCGCTGCCATAACATCGACCCGGAGACCCAGCGCCCGCGCAAGGTGTTCGACACCATCTCCGATAACGCCGCCAACGCGGGCGTGATCCTCGGTGGCCGTCCGATTAAGCCCGACGCGCTGGACCTGCGCTGGATCTCTGCCCTGCTCTATCGCAACGGCGTGATTGAAGAGACAGGTGTGGCCGCTGGCGTGCTCAACCACCCGGCGAACGGCGTGGCGTGGCTGGCCAACAAGCTGGCGCCCTACGACGTTCAGCTTGAGCCGGGCCAGATCATTCTCGGCGGTTCGTTTACCCGCCCGGTCGCGGCCAGTAAAGGCGATACCTTCCACGTGGACTACGGCAGCATGGGCTCCATCAGCTGCCGCTTTGTCTAGGAGAGAACCATGCAAAACGCATTCAAAACGGTGCTGAAAGCCGGGAAGCCGCAGATTGGTTTATGGCTGGGGCTGACCAGCAGCTACAGCGCCGAACTGCTGGCGGGGGCAGGCTTTGACTGGCTGCTGATCGACGCCGAACACGCGCCGAACACCGTGCAGACTGTATTAACCCAGCTGCAGGCCATCGCCCCGTATGCCAGCCAGCCGGTCGTCCGCCCGTCGTGGAACGATCCGGTGCAGATCAAACAGCTGCTCGACGTGGGCGCGCAAACCCTGCTGGTGCCGATGGTACAAAACGCCGATGAAGCCCGTCAGGCGGTCCGTTCCACGCGCTATCCGCCTGCCGGGATCCGCGGCGTGGGCAGCGCCCTGGCGCGGGCATCGCGCTGGAACCGCATCCCGGATTATCTGCACCAGGCCAACGACGCCATGTGCGTGCTGGTGCAAATCGAAACCCGGGAGGCGCTGAAAAACCTGCCGCAGATCCTGGATGTGGACGGCGTCGACGGGGTGTTTATCGGCCCGGCGGATCTGAGCGCCGACATGGGCTTTGCCGGTAATCCGCAGCACCCGGACGTGCAGGCGGCCATTGAACAGGCGATCGCGCAGATCCTGAGCGCAGGCAAAGCACCCGGCATCCTGATGGCCAACGAGCCGCTGGCAAAACGCTATCTCGAACTCGGGGCGCTGTTTGTCGCCGTCGGCGTCGACACCACCCTGCTTGCCCGCAGCGCCGAAGCGCTGGCGGCACGTTTTATCGATAACCCGGTTACGTCAGTTAATAACAATAAATCCGTCTACTAAACGTAAGATCTGGAGCGCACCATGACGACCTCTACCCTGCATGATAATAAAGCTGTTGAACATCGCGTCATTAACAAGCTGTTCCGTCGTTTAATCGTGTTTCTCTTTATCCTGTTTGTCTTCTCGTTTCTCGATCGCATTAACATTGGCTTTGCCGGGCTGACGATGGGCAAAGATCTGGGCCTCACCTCTACCATGTTTGGCCTGGCCGCGACGCTGTTTTACGTCACCTACGTGCTGTGCGGGATCCCAAGCAACATCATGCTGGCGAAGATCGGCGCCCGGCGCTGGATCGCCGGGATCATGGTGGTGTGGGGGATCGCCTCCACCTGCACCATGTTCGCCACCAGCCCGGAAACGCTCTATGTGCTGCGCATGCTGGTGGGCATTGCCGAAGCCGGTTTCCTGCCGGGGATTTTGGTCTATCTCACCTGGTGGTTCCCGGCCTATCACCGCGCCCGCGCCAACGCGCTGTTTATGATTGCCATGCCGGTAACCATGATGCTCGGCTCTATTCTTTCCGGCTACATCCTGGCGATGGACGGGCTGTGGAACCTGAAAGGCTGGCAGTGGTTGTTCCTGCTGGAAGGGTTGCCGTCGGTGGTGCTCGGCGTGGTGACCTGGTTCTACCTTAACGACACCCCGGATCAGGCCAGCTGGCTGGATGATGAAGAAAAGCAAACGCTGAAAACCATGATCGCCCGTGAGCAAGAGCTGGCGGTGGCGCATGCCGCCACGCCGCGTTCAACGCTACGTGAAGTCTTAACCCCGGCGGTACTGCTCTATACGCTGGCCTATTTCTGCCTGACGAACACGCTGAGTGCGATCAACATCTGGACGCCGCAGATCCTGCAAAGCTTCAACACCGGCAGCAGCAACATTGTGATCGGCCTGCTGGCGGCAATCCCGCAGTTTTGCACCATCCTCGGCATGATCTGGTGGAGCCGTCGCTCTGACAGGCTGAAAGAGCGAAAAAAGCACACCATCCTGCCGTATCTCTTCGCGGCGGCGGGATGGATGCTGGCCTCGGCCACCGATCACAGCCTGATCCAGCTGCTTGGCATCATCATGGCCTCGACCGGATCGTTTACCGCCATGGCGATATTCTGGACCACGCCGGATCAGGTTATTAGCCTGCAGTCCCGTGCGGTGGCGCTGGCGGTGATCAACGCTATCGGCAACGTCGGATCCGCCGTCAGCCCGCTTCTGATCGGCATTCTGCGTGATGCCACCGGCAGCTTCAGCTCCGGGCTGTGGTTCGTCGCCGGGCTGCTGGTGGTGGGTGCGCTGGTGCTGACGCGGATCCCGATGACCCGGCAGGAGAGCCTCGGGCGCGATCCGGGTATGGCGGCACAGAAGATCCACTGAGGAACCGCTATGTGCCAGAGCCCCGTCGCCAATATCGACATCAGCAAAGAGTATGACGAAAGTCTGGGCACCGACGATGTGCACTATCAGTCGTTCGCCCGCATGGCGGCCTTTTTTGGCCGCGACATGCAGGCGCATCGTCACGACCAGTATTTTCAGATGCACTTTCTTGATACCGGACAGATAGAGCTGCAGCTCGACGATCATCGCTATTCGGTGCAGGCACCGCTGTTTGTCATCACGCCGCCCTCGGTGCCGCACGCGTTTATCACCGAATCCGACAGCGATGGTCACGTTCTGACGGTGCGCGAGGATCTGATCTGGCCGCTGCTGGAGGTGCTCTACCCCGGCACGCGGGAAGCGTTTGGTCTGCCAGGGATCTGCCTGTCGCTTGCCGATAAGCCCGACGAGCTGGCGGCGCTCAGGCACTACTGGCAGCTGATTGCCCGGGAATCCACAGCGCAACTTCCCGGGCGCGAGCATACTCTGGCTCTGCTCGCGCAGGCGGTCTTTACCCTGCTGCTGCGTAACGCCAGGCTCGACGACCACGCCGCCAGCGGCATGCGCGGCGAACTAAAACTGTTCCAGCGCTTTACCCAGTTGATTGACACCCACTATCACCAGCACTGGACGGTGCCGGACTACGCCTGCGAGCTACACCTGACCGAATCCCGCCTGACCGATATCTGCCGCCGCTTCGCCAACCGCCCGCCGAAGCGGCTGATCTTCGACCGCCAGCTGCGCGAAGCCAGACGGCTGTTGCTCTTCTCCGACACTACGGTCAGCGAGATTGCGTGGCAGCTGGGCTTTAAAGATCCGGCCTATTTCGCCCGCTTTTTCAACCGCCTGACGGGCTGCTCGCCCAGCGCGTATCGGGCGCAAAAAGTACCGGTTTCCCCTGTTCCCCTCACCCCTACCCTCTCCCAACGGGAGAGGGAGTAACCGTCCCCTCTCCCGTTGGGAGAGGGTTAGGGTGAGGGAAATCACACTCTGCGATCTCTCGCGAAAAGTACCTGCCGTTGTCCCAATCGTCCCTTCACGTTCCGCCCCTCTCACGCTTCAATTAAACAACAAAAACAAAACATAAATTTAACAAACCAATTCCGATACGAGGTCCCTATGAAACCTGAAGCGTTCCGCGCTGATACCAAACGCCCGTTAACCGGTGAAGAGTATTTAAAAAGCCTGCAGGATGGCCGCGAGATTTATATCTACGGCGAGCGCGTCAAAGACGTCACCACCCATCCGGCGTTTCGCAATGCGGCGGCCTCCATCGCGCAGATGTACGACGCGCTGCACAAACCGGACATGCAGGACACGCTGTGCTGGGGCACCGACACCGGCAGCGGCGGTTACACCCACAAGTTCTTCCGCGTGGCGAAAAGCGCCGACGACCTGCGTCAGCAGCGCGACGCCATCGCCGGGTGGTCTCGCCTGAGCTACGGCTGGATGGGCCGCACGCCGGACTACAAAGCCGCGTTCGGCTGCGCGCTCGGTGCCAACCCGGCCTTCTACGGCCAGTTCGAGCAGAATGCCCGTAACTGGTACACCCGCATTCAGGAGACCGGTCTGTACTTTAACCACGCTATCGTCAACCCGCCCATCGACCGCCACAAACCGGCAGACGAGGTGAAAGACGTCTATATCAAGCTGGAAAAAGAGACCGACGCCGGGATCATCGTCAGCGGCGCGAAGGTGGTGGCGACCAACTCGGCCCTGACCCACTACAACATGATCGGCTTTGGCTCCGCGCAGGTGATGGGCGAAAACCCGGACTTCGCGCTGATGTTCGTCGCGCCGATGGATGCAGAAGGGGTGAAGCTGATCTCCCGCGCCTCTTACGAGATGGTGGCTGGTGCCACCGGCTCGCCGTACGACTACCCGCTCTCCAGCCGTTTTGACGAGAACGACGCGATCCTGGTGATGGATAATGTGCTGATCCCATGGGAAAACGTGCTGATCTACCGCGATTTCGACCGCTGTCGTCGCTGGACCATGGAAGGCGGTTTTGCCCGCATGTACCCGCTGCAGGCCTGCGTGCGTCTGGCGGTGAAACTCGACTTCATCACCGCCCTGCTAAAAAAATCGCTGGAGTGTACCGGTACCCTGGAGTTCCGCGGTGTGCAGGCGGATCTCGGGGAAGTGGTGGCCTGGCGCAATATGTTCTGGGCGCTGAGCGACTCCATGTGCTCCGAAGCCACGCCGTGGGTGAATGGCGCGTACCTGCCGGATCACGCGGCGCTGCAAACCTACCGCGTAATGGCGCCAATGGCCTACGCGAAGATCAAGAACATCATTGAACGTAACGTCACCAGCGGGCTTATCTATCTGCCGTCCAGCGCGCGGGATCTGAATAACCCGCAGATCGACCAGTATCTGGCGAAATATGTGCGCGGCTCCAACGGGATGGATCACGTTGAACGCATCAAGATTTTGAAGCTGATGTGGGATGCCATCGGCAGCGAATTTGGCGGCCGTCACGAGCTGTATGAGATCAACTACTCCGGCAGCCAGGACGAAATTCGCCTGCAGTGTCTGCGCCAGGCGCAAAGCTCCGGCAACATGGACAAAATGATGGCGATGGTCGACCGCTGTATGTCCGAGTACGACCAACACGGCTGGACGGTGCCACACCTGCACAACAACAGCGATATCAACATGCTGGACAAGCTGCTGAAATAACGCAGCGGGAGGTTTTCAATGCATTCAGATGAACAACGCCTGCGTTTTCGCGACGCCATGGCCAGCCTGTCGGCCGCGGTGAATGTCATCACCACCGAGGGCGATGCCGGACGCTGTGGGATCACCGCCACCGCCGTCTGCTCGGTTACCGATTCCCCGCCGTCGGTCATGGTCTGTATCAACGCCAACAGCGCCATGAACCCGGTGTTCCAGGGCAACGGCAGACTGTGCGTGAACGTGCTCAACCACGAGCAGGAGATCATGGCCCGCCACTTCGCCGGGATGACCGGTATGGCCATGGAGGAGCGCTTTTCCCTCTCCTGCTGGCAGAAAGGTCCGCTGGCGCAACCGGTACTGAAAGGGGCACTGGCAAGTCTGGAAGGCGAGATAAGCCAGGTGCAAACCATCGGCACGCATTTGGTTTATCTTGTTGAAATTAAAAATATCATTCTCAGTGAAGAGGGGCACGGCCTGATCTATTTCAAACGCCGTTTCCACCCGGTCATGATGGAGCCGGAAGCGGCTGTCTGATCCCTCCTCGCGCTGGCTATGCTTCGGCCAGCGCGGCTTTCTGCAAAAATTCCTAAGGTTTCCGCTAAATCACGCCGTTATATAACCATAAGAGAAATTTTCTGTGCCTGAATACTGACATTTTGTGTCAGTGCTATCCGCATCATTCAGCGCATACCCTAATATACAGGAAGACCTTATGGCTAAAACGACGCGGAGCCGCTCGGCTGAACGTCTGGTCGATATTCTCCTTGAGCTACATTTAAACGGTGTGATAAACCGCAGTGCGCTAATGGAGAAATTTAATATTACCGAGCGTACCGTCTACCGGGATTTAAATGCCCTCTCCCCGATTGTTGAACACACCGGAAACGGGTTATATCGTCTGATCCATTCCGCACAATCTCCCGGCGGACAAGGATTACACCATACCCTTGCTAACTTCCTGAATGCTGATAGCTTTTTCCCTGAAAGAAATGCGGAATTTTGGGAGAAACTCGAAACCCGCGTTGACGATAATCATATTCTTATTCTGGCCAACGAGGCGGAACACACGGTGGAACGTGATATTCGTCGCCATTTATCGAACATCGAAAAATCGATTAAAAACTGTAATGTTTGTCAGATCGTTTATAAAGGCAAAACCCGCCTGATTCATCCCTATAAACTCATTAACAAAAAAAATATATGGTATTTACAAGCCACCGAAAATAGCCAGTTAAAATCCTTCTCATTGAGTCAGATTCGCTGGCTCGATATTCAGAAAACCACCTTTACGCCGGATGAGCATGTGATCGGGCTGCTGGAAAAAAGCCTCGACCCGTGGGTATCGGAAAATACTTTCGAGGTGAAAATATTTATCAGGGATAATATTTCACATTACTTCCTGCGCCGCGATCTCCTGCCGGCGCAAGAGCTGCTGGGGGAGCAACAGGACGGGGTCACGCTGCGCTGTCAGGCGGCCCATGAGAATCAGATCCTGCCGCTGCTGTTCTACTGGTTACCCAACATTCAGATCCTGGAGCCTGCCTGGCTGAAGGAGAAGCTGGTTAAAACGCTGGAAGGCTATCTGGCGGGGAGCACCGCCCCGGTAACCGGGTGATCTGTATCACATTATTTCTGCCGCTGGCGGCGAGCCTGAACCACTCGCCGCCCCCTTTGACCGCTCACCTGGCACTTTCAACCACTCACCCATTTTCCCGCCTTTACGCGCGCAACCTTCTGGCACGATCGCAGCAGCATTACTCAATACCTCCTCACAACGAACCCTGACCCTTTTTTCTTTACATAAAAAACCAGGTCTTACTATGGATACTAAAAAACTACTGAAGCACGTGCCCTGGGCCTTACTCGGGATCCTCGGCGCTTTCTGTCTGGCGGTTGTCGCATTACGCCGGGGCGAACACGTAAGCGCCCTGTGGATCGTGGTGGCGTCGGTTTCCGTCTATCTTGTGGCTTATCGCTACTACAGCTTATACATTGCGCAGAAGGTCATGAAGCTCGACCCGACGCGTGCCACCCCGGCAGTCATTAACAATGACGGCCTGAACTATGTGCCAACTAACCGCTATGTGCTGTTTGGTCACCACTTTGCCGCTATTGCAGGCGCTGGCCCGCTGGTCGGCCCGGTACTGGCTGCCCAGATGGGCTACCTGCCTGGCACCCTGTGGCTGCTGGCCGGCGTGGTGCTGGCGGGTGCGGTGCAGGACTTTATGGTGCTGTTTATCTCTTCTCGCCGTAACGGTGCCTCTCTGGGTGAGATGGTCAAAGAAGAGATGGGCCGCGTGCCGGGTACCATCGCGCTGTTCGGCTGCTTCCTGATTATGATCATCATCCTCGCGGTGCTGGCATTAATCGTGGTGAAAGCGCTGGCGGAAAGTCCGTGGGGGGTCTTCACCGTCTGCTCTACCGTGCCGATTGCGCTGTTCATGGGGATCTACATGCGCTTTATCCGCCCGGGTCGCGTGGGCGAAGTGTCGGTAATCGGGATTGTGCTGCTGGTGGCCTCTATCTACTTTGGTGGCGTGATTGCGCATGACCCATACTGGGGCCCGGCGCTGACCTTCAAAGACACCACCATCACCTTCGCGCTGATTGGTTACGCGTTTATCTCCGCGCTGCTGCCGGTCTGGCTGATTCTGGCCCCGCGTGACTACCTGGCGACCTTCCTGAAAATCGGCGTGATTGTCGGTCTGGCGATCGGCATCCTCCTGATTAACCCGGATCTGAAAATGCCCGCGGTGACTCAGTACATCGACGGTACCGGTCCACTGTGGAAAGGGGCTCTGTTCCCGTTCCTGTTCATCACCATTGCCTGCGGTGCGGTATCTGGCTTCCATGCCCTGATCTCATCCGGTACTACGCCTAAGCTGCTGGCGAACGAAAAAGACGCGCGTCTGATCGGTTACGGCGCCATGCTGATGGAATCCTTCGTGGCGATCATGGCGCTGGTTGCTGCGTCCATCATCGAACCGGGTCTCTACTTCGCGATGAACACCCCGCCGGCGGGCCTGGGCATCACCATGCCAAACCTGCATGAGATGGGCGGTGACAATGCGGCGCTGATCATGGCGCAGCTGAAAGACGCCAGCGCCCACGCGGCGGCGACCGTCAGCTCCTGGGGCTTTGTGATTTCGCCTGAACAGATCATGCAGACCGCGAAAGACATCGGCGAACCGTCCGTGCTGAACCGCGCCGGTGGCGCACCGACGCTGGCGGTAGGTATTGCACACGTGTTCCACAAAGTGCTGCCGTGGGCGGACATGGGCTTCTGGTACCACTTCGGTATTCTGTTCGAAGCGCTGTTCATCCTCACCGCGCTGGACGCCGGTACCCGTGCGGGTCGCTTTATGCTGCAGGATCTGCTGGGTAACTTCGTGCCATTCCTGAAGAAAACCGACTCTCTGGTGGCGGGCGTGCTGGGTACCGCGGGCTGCGTTGGCCTGTGGGGTTACCTGCTGTACCAGGGCGTTGTTGACCCACTCGGCGGTGTGAAGAGCCTGTGGCCGCTGTTCGGTATCTCTAACCAGATGCTGGCCGCCGTTGCCCTGGTGCTCGGCACCGTGGTACTGGTGAAGATGAAACGCACCAAATACATCTGGGTCACCGTGGTGCCTGCACTGTGGCTGCTGCTCTGCACCACCTGGGCGCTGGGTCTGAAACTGTTCAGCGCCAACCCGCAGCTGGAAGGTTTCTTCTTCATGGCTAACCAGTACAAAGCGAAAATTGCCGCCGGTGGCGCGGATCTCACCGCTCAGCAGATTGCCAACATGAACCATATCGTGGTGAACAACTACACCAACGCGGGTCTGAGCATTCTGTTCCTGGTGGTGGTGTACAGCATTATCTTCTACGGCATCAAAACCTGGATGAAAGTGCGTAACGCTGAAGGTCGTACGGACAAAGAGACCCCGTACGTGCCGGTGCCGGAAGGCGGCGTGAAGACCTCTTCACACCATTAATCCAGCATGTAACTGTAAGCCCGGATCGCTGCGCGCCACCGGGCTTTTTCTTATCAGGACAGGTTATGTTTGGTAACTTAGGCGAAGCAAAAAAATACCTCGGTCAGGCAGCGAAAATGCTGATTGGCATTCCGGACTATGACAACTACGTTGAGCATATGAAAACCAACCATCCGGATAAGCCTTACATGACCTACACTGAATTCTTCCGCGAGCGTCAGGAAGCGCGCTACGGCGGAAGTGGAGAAGGCGGCGTCCGCTGCTGCTAAAGGAGAGACCATGACCCCGATTGCCGTCACCCTGTTGACCGGTTTCCTCGGCGCCGGTAAAACCACCCTGCTGCGCCACATTCTCAACGCGCAGCACGGTTTCAAAATCGCCGTGATCGAAAACGAATTCGGCGAAGTCTCCGTTGACGACCAGCTGATTGGCGATCGCGCCACGCAGATCAAAACCCTGACCAACGGCTGCATCTGCTGTACCCGCTCTAACGAACTGGAAGATGCCCTGCTGGACCTGCTCGACAGCCGCGATCGTGGGGACATCCACTTTGACCGCCTGGTGATTGAATGCACCGGCATGGCCGATCCCGGCCCGATTATTCAGACCTTTTTCTCGCATGACATCCTTTGCCAGCGCTACCTGCTGGACGGCGTGATTGCCCTGGTCGACGCGGTTCACGCCGACGATCAGATGAACCAGTTCACCATCGCCCAGTCTCAGGTGGGCTACGCCGACCGTATTCTGCTGACCAAAACCGACGTGGCAGGCGAGAGCGAAAAACTGCGCGAGCGCCTGGCACGTATCAACGCCCGCGCACCGGTCTACACCGTGACGCACGGCGATATCGACCTGTCTCAGCTGTTCAACACCAACGGTTTTATGCTGGAAGAGCATGTCACCTCAACACCGCGTTTTCACTTTATGGCGGATAAGCAGAACGACGTGGCGTCGATTGTGGTGGAGCTGGATTATCCGGTGGATATCAGCGAGGTCTCCCGCGTGATGGAGAACCTGCTGCTGTCGTTTGCCGATAAGCTGCTGCGCTATAAGGGCATGCTGTGGATCGATGGCGAACCAAACCGCCTGCTGTTCCAGGGCGTACAGCGCCTGTACAGCGCGGACTGGGACAGACCCTGGGGCGACGAGACACCGCGCAGCGTGATGGTGTTTATTGGCATCCAACTGCCGGAAGAAGAAATTCGGGCGGCGTTTGCGGGTCTGAAGAAATAGCCTCTCCGTTTAACTACGCGCACCGAACAATCCCCTCTCCCATTGGGTTGAGGGATCCCCAGTAATTTTTTTACCGAAAGCGACGAAAGTTGTTTCAGGAAAATAAATGACTTATAGCGATGCCCTGGTCCGGCTGTAAATCGCTGAGGCGTTTCCTGCAGGCCGGGGCGAGGCGCAGGGATGCGCCGAGAGGGCGGATTTACAGGGATGTTACCTCCGCCCGTCCCCGATAAGCCGGAAGGAACAAGCCGAGGGCACCGCGAAGCGGCGATTTAC